>DATCBN010000025.1 GCA_036511855.1 Candidatus Eremiobacteraceae bacterium
CCCGGCGCGCGATGCGATGAGCCGCTCGAAGTCCATGACGTCGGTTATGCTGTTCCCCAGGCGCGTCGACGCGTTTGCGATGATGGTGCCGAACTCCATCACTTGGTCGCTGGGCATCTCGACCGCACCGAGAAGTTCTGCGTAGCCGCGAATGGCGGTCAACGGCGTCCGCAATTGATGTGTGACGAGACTTACGAATTCACTTCTCAAGCCCTCGAGCCGTTTTTGTTCGGTGATATCGCGAAAAGAGCAGACGAGATTCCGGCGATGGGTGCGCCCACCCACCGACGCGCCGGCCATAGAAAGCCAGATCGGCTCAGCGTGGTCGCGGTGCAAGGCGATTTCGATCGTATGCGAGTCCGCCTTCGCAAACGCATCCGAAAGTGCATCGAACGATTCGAAGGCGCCGCGGCGTGCCGGGACTTCAATGCGCGTGAACGCGGCTGCGAGCTTCTTCCCGGCGAGCTCCCGAACGTTCACGCCGGTGATCCGTTCGGCCGCGCGATTCCAGAGCACGACCGCAAGCCGTTCGTCGAGCGTGCAAAATCCCTCGGCCGTCTCGGCGACCAGCGCGTCGTGCTGTTCGCTCTCGCCGGCGAGCCGTTCGAATCGGCGCGCGCGGCCGATGGCCATGCCTCCGTGCGCGGCGAGGATTCGAAGCGCATCGACCGTCGCGTTGTCGAGAACGCGAGCATCTGAGAAGTAGACGGTTGCGACGCCGATGCAGTCTTCATCCGCGATGAGCGGCATCGCGAACGCCGCGCGGATGGCGAACGCTTCTGCCGTCGCTGCAAAACCTGCCCGGCTTTCCTCGTCCGTCCGTACGTCGGGTAAGGTCACATCGGACAACGCGTCGAAGGCGCGCTTTGCCGGATCGCCGGCCTGACGGCCACGATTGAATGTACCTTGCAGATTGGCGAGAAATCGCCACGGGGCAGCCCGATCGCCATACGCGTCGAACGTGCCGTCCGCCGCGTCGGCCGAGACGACTGCCGCGAAGCTGCCCTTTGCGCAGCGCGCGACCGCGCGCGCGACGCCCTCACACACGCCGGCGATCCCGTCGCTGCTCGCGAACTCGAGCAGCAGGTCGGCCAGCTCCGCCATCAGCCTGTCTTCGTGACCGGTGCGGCCGCCGGTGCCGGCGGCGGTGCGGCCGCCGGAGTTCCGAAGCCCTGGCGTACTTGCGCGCCCCATTGCTTGTTCCCGCGGAGATAATCCCACGTGCCGGTGAGCCGCCACCATAAGGTCAACTGGCGGTAGCCGAAATTTTCAGCGACGGCGACGAGATTCAGCAACGCGAGCTCGCGCCAGTGCGGGTAGCGATGGAACGACGCCTCCTCCAGAAGCACCGCGCTCACCGAAATGATGATGCCTAAGACGACGGCGCACAAGGTGTAGACGATGGCGTTGATCGGCGCGAGCAGCCCCATGAGCGCGGCCAGCGGCAGCAATATGTAGCCGGATAGCTCGACGATCGGACCCAAAGCCTCGATGAACAAGAAGTACGGCATGCCGAGCATACCTGCGCGGCCGTAGGCGCGGTTGAAGAGCATCGCGCGATGCTTGTACAGCACTTCGAACATCCCGCGATGCCAGCGGTTGCGCTGCCTGCCCAGAGTCTGCCACGACGCCGGCACCTCGGTCCAGCACACCGTCTGCGGCACGAACAAGATCTCGTAGTCGCGCTTGTTCTCTTTTAGATAGCGCACGATCTTGACGACCAGCTCCTTGTCTTCGCCGACGGTGTCGCTTGAGTAACCGCCCACGGTCTTCGCGGTCGCCTTGTGGAAGAGGCCGAAAGCGCCGGAGACGATCAACATCACATTCAGCGCCGATTGCGCCGTGCGGCCGCACAGAAAAGCGCGCATGTATTCGACGATCTGGAACAATTCGATCGGGCGGCGAGGCAAGCCGACCGACTCGACGCGTCCCTGAATGATCCGACAACCGTTGGCAGCGCGGATGATGCCGCCGGTGACCGGCACGAATGTCGGCCGGTCGAGCATCGGTCTCACGACGTGGAGCAGCGCGTCTTCCTCGAGGATGGCGTCCGCGTCGACCGTGCAGAACAGAGGATAGCGCGATGCATTGATCCCGGCATTGAGCGCGTCCGCTTTGCCGCCGTTCTCTTTGTCGACCACGATCAGCTTTGGATAACCCGGCGACGCATAGAGCGCCCGCACCGGCTTGGAAGGCACCGTCGTCTCGTATTCGAACTCGAGTTTCTCCATCTGAAAGGCTTCGATCAGAGACGCGAGCGTGTTGTCCTTGGAGCCGTCGTTCACGACGACCACTTCGTGTTGCGAGTATTTCAGTCTGAGCAGAGAGCGTACCGATTCGACGATCGTCGTGCCCTCGTTGTACGCGGGGCAGAGGATCGAGATCGGCGGCACGAGGCGCGAGCGGAATATCTGCTCGAGACGTTCCTTGTCGCGCGTCCGCAAGTACCGCTGGACCTCCACGAGCGCGATGAACGTGAACGCGATATATGTGAGGTCGACGAAGATTACGTAGAAAAATACGAGCGCGTTATAGCCGACGACGACCTCGCGCGCGAGATTCCAAGCCGGCGAGCCGAACCATCGCCACTGGAGTAGCATGAGAATCACGCGCGGTTGGGCACCGGGGCGCGGGCCAGACGGGAAGCGGAAAGCAAGACGAGCCGCTGAAGGGCGGATACCGCTGCCCGGCGGGCGATCGAGCCGACCGGCTCGAGCATCGCGCGGCCAAGTATCGTGCGGCCGAGTTCGCCTGAGTCCGCCAGAGCCTCCGCTGCGTGGCGTCTGACCCACCAGACGTCATCGTGCAGTCCGGCGTCGAGCACCTGGAAAAATCGCGTGCTGAGCGCGTCGTCCAACGGCGCTCCCAACGCATGGAGCGCCTTCATCACACGCACGCGGACAAACCAAGCGGCATCGGTGGATGCCGCGAACAGTGACGCGATGCGATCTGTGGCGCCGCCGCGGCCAAGCGCTTCAGCCGCGCGGGCGCGGACCTCGGGCGACTCGTGTTTGAGCGCGCGTTCGGCGGGGCCGAAATCCGACATCCAGCCGATGTCCGCCAGAATGTCCAACGCGAGCGCCGCGATCCGGATATCCTTGTCTTCCACTGCTATGGTGAGCGCCGGGACTGCGGTCATGCCCATGCGCGACAGCACTTCCGCCACGCGAACCTGTTGCCAGCGCGTTGGGTTACGCAAGGCCGCGAGCAACGGCGCCACCGCCACATCCGAACCGATAGCGCCGAGAGCCTCGGCCGCACCGATGCGGACGAACGCGTCCGGATCATCGCCGAACACTTCGATCAGCGCGGGCACCGCGAGACGCGAATGCATCGCGCCCAGCAGCATGCACGTCTTGATGCGCGATTCGACGTTGCGCGACTTGAGGCCGCGCATCGCGGCGGAGATATAACCTGCCTCTTCAAGAATTTTTACGAGCCGCTCGCGCAGCTCGCCGGCGATGAAGATGAGATGGTCGGCGAAGACCTCGCGAACCGCGTCGCCCAGTATCCCCTTCGGCGGCGGAAGCTCGACGACTAGCACATCGTCGATGTACACCTTTCGGCCCTCGCAACGCTGTTCGGCGTCGCCGTCGAAAAGGGGCAGCATCTTGTCGACCATCCAGGCGCGCGCGCGCGCGGCGATCTCCGCACGCCGGACGCGCAAGGTGCGCATCGCGAACATGCACGTGAGGAGAACGACGAGGGAGATCTCAAGACCTACAAGGAGCTGCTCGAGCGACACGAGGGACGGATTCATATGCTATTATTATCGGCCAAGCGGAACCGGTCCTCACGCCGGATCCCCGACTCAACTCACCGCTTGGCCAGCACCGATCGGACGCGCGCCTGCAGCTCGCGTGGGGAAAACGGCTTCACGACGTAGTCGGCGCCGCCGGCCTCGAAGCCCTCGAGGACGTCATGTTCCTGACCTTTGGAGGTGAGGAACATGATCGGGATTCCAGCCGTTTTCGGGTCGCGTTTCAGCTCTTTTGCGACTTCCCAGCCGTCCATGCGCGGCATGAGGACGTCGAGGATGACCAGATCGGGCATGACCTCGCGAACCGCTGCGAGCGCGCTTTCGCCGTCCGGAGCGGACGTCACATCGCAGCCGGCATTGGCCACCGTGAGATGCACCAAGCGACGGATGTCGTTGTCGTCGTCGGCGACGACGACGCGCGGCTTGGGCGGTTGAGCCTCTGGCATAACCCTTATGGCCTTTCGCAGATCGCCTTGATGCGTTGCGCGAGCACGACCGGATCGAACGGCTTGGTGAGGTAACCGTCCGCGCCGGCATCCATGCCGGCCTTCACGTCCGCCGGATCGCTGCGCGCCGACAAGAAGACGATCGGGATGTCGCTTGAGTTTGGGGCGGCCTTGAGACGCCGGCAGATTTCGAGCCCGTCAAGATCCGGGAGCATGCGATCGAGCAGAATGACGTCGGGCCGGCTGCGTTCGATGGCTTCGAGCGCCGCGGCGAAGCTATCGACGGCGACCACATCGAGCTTCCCGAGCAGACGCAACGACAGATCGATGACCCCGAGAATGTCGCGCTCGTCTTCTACTACCAGTACTGTGCGGACTTCCAGTTGCGCGGCTCCTCCTCGCTCCGGCTTCTAGCCGCGCGACTTGCCGCCTGCTCGCGTCGCGCGCGGAGCCTTCGCTTCGAGTGCCTCAAGCCTGGTCTGCAGCGCACGATTGGCTTCGCGCACGCCCGCCAGCTCGTCTCGCAATTGTTTGACCTCGATGGGTTTTGCCAGATGTTCGCGGATCTTTGCGGCCGCGTCTGCACATCGTCGCTTCAACCGGCCGTCGACATCCTGGCTGGCGATGCGCTCGAAGGGCGCGATCGCGGCCTGTTCGTGGAGCGTTTCGAGCGCGTCGATGGCGGCGACGCGGACGTGAAAGCTTCGATCTTCGAGCAGCGCGATCAGAGCGTCGCGCACATCTTTGCGGCCCTCGCCGAGTTTGCCGAGCGCCGCGACGGCTGCGCGCCGCGCCGCGGTGGGCTTGCCGTATGCGGTCCAAGAAAGGCAATCCGGTATCGCACGCTCGTCGCCGAGCTCGGCCAATCCTGCGAGCACGCCCGCGCGCACGGTCTCTTGCCACGACTCTTTTGCCGGCAACGCGGCCAAGAGCACGGCGTGTGCCCGCTCGGATTTCGTGCGGCCGATCGACGTGGCCGCTGCCGCCTCGACGAAATAGGATGCGTCCTTGCGCAACAGCGGTTCGAGCGCCGCGCACGCGGCGTCGGTGCGGAACTCTCCGAGCGCTATCGCCACGGCGCGCCGCGCCTTCGGATGTTTGACCACAAGGCCCGCAACGAGCGCTGCGAATGCCGCGTCGCCCCGGATAGTGCCGAGGGCTCGAGCGGCTTCGGCCTGCACGCCCCAGAACGGATCGCTCTGCACCGTTGCCGACAGCGCAGCCACGGCAGCCGGGGAGGCATCCTTCGCAAGCGCGTGTGCAGCTTCTACCCGGCTCGCGACGCGAGCGTCGGTCTTGAGCTGCGTGACGAGCATCTGCACCGGCACGTCGAGCGCGAGCGTCTTGAGAACATCGGCATCCGGATCGAAGACGAACGTCTGCGGCTTTGTTTTCAACGAAAAGAAGAATGTCTGTTCCGGCGCGTCGCACACGATGTCGAAGTGCTCGGTCTTGCCCCTGCCGAACCCGAACTCGACGGCAACCGGCGTGGCGAACAAAGGCGTGGCTTCGTCGACCGTCTGCGTCTGCGAAACGACGACGACCGCTTGCGACTGCGCCGCATCCCAGGTGTAGCGCACCTTGAATTCGGGATGTCCGGCCTTGAACACCCATTGGTCGAAAAAGGGCGCGAAGTTGCGGCCGGTTGTCTCTTCGATGGCGCGGGCCAGGTCGACGGTCTCGACGTTGCGCCGCTGATTCACGTCGACGTACCGGTGCATCATATCCCAGAATAGCTCGTCCCCGAGCTGCGTGCGGATCATGTGCAGCACGCACGCGCCTTTTTCGTAGAGGTGGCGATCGAAGATCTCGACCGGTTCGTCGAACACGTTCGTGACGATGGCGCGGCGGTAGTGATCGGCATCCTCGTTTCGGTAGCGCAGCTGAAGTTCGAGGCGGTAGTAATCGAAGTCGTCTTTTCCGCGGTCGAATTCGCGGAACAATGCTTCGAAATAGGTGGCAAAGCCCTCGTTGAGCCAGGCATGCGACCAGTCTTTACACGTGAGGAGATCGCCAAACCATTGGTGGGCGAGCTCGTGTGCGACCAGTCCGTCGCTCGAGAAGTCGAGGTGGGCCCGCGCGTCGTGCAAGGTGGTGTCCGTCTGGGTGGTTGCGGTCGTGTTTTCCATGCCGCCGAAGATGAAATCGGCGACCGCGATCTGGGCATACTTCACGTAGGGATACGGGAAGCGAAGTTTGTCGCCGAAAAAGCGCAGCATCTTCGGCGTCTTGCCGAACGACCGCTCGCCGTCCGCTTCGCGGCCCGGATGAACGTAGTACGAGACGGGCACCTCTCCGACCATCGAGGTCTTCTCCGAAAACCGGCCTGCGACGCACGAGACGAGATACGTGACGTGAGGGACGTCCATCGTGAAGTGAAACGTCTTCGTGCGCGGCTTCTTGTCTTGGACTACTTTGGCCAGCGCTCCGTTGCTCAACACGACGAAGTCGCTCGGAACGGTTGCGGTGACCTCGGTTGTGGCTTTCGCGTTAGGATAGTCGATGCACGGAAACCAATAATGCGCATCCTGATCTTGGCCCTGCGTCCAGACCTGCACGGGCTTCTTCGGATAGCCTTCATCCGGGCCGATAAAATAGATGCCTTGCCGCGCCTTGCGAGCTTCGTACTCGACAACCACCGTTGTCGAGCGTCCGGGAGCCAACCGCGGTATCTCTATGCGAAGCTTCGGACCGAGCAATGCGAACTGGAGAGGCGCCCCTTTGGCGCCGAGCACGCGCTTGATGATCAATTGGGCGGCGTCGAGCTCCACCGCGTCCAGGGTTTTGCCGACGGCCGTGAACGTCGTGGCGCACTTGCCGAACAGCGTCTTCGCGTCGAAATCGAACGAGACGGTGAGCGCGATGTGATCGACGCGCGCCGGCCGGTCGGGCGCATATTGCGGCTTTGCGCCCGGCAGCGCGAAGGGACGGCGGCTCGGGCCGAGGCCGGCCGCTTCAGCCCAAGCGAAGCGGCAATAGGCGTGGTTCATGAAACGTCCTTGCTAGTCGACAATCCATTGTACTAGGGCAAGCAGCGCTTGCCCCGGCTTTTTGGGCGAGCGATGCTCGCCCTACTACACACGAGTTACTTCGCGGCAACCGGTTCTCGCTTGTCCGCGGTCACCGTCTGAACCACTTTTGGCGGCGCGAATTCGAAGTGGTCGTGCTCGGCGGTGAAATATCCGAGACCTTGAGTGGCCGTTCGCAGCTCCGTGAGATAGCGCGGCAATTCGGCCTGCGGCACGAGCGCCTTCACGGTATCCCAACCTTTGCGGCCGTCGCAGGGACCAAAGCTCAAGATCTGCCCGCGCTTGCCCGTGACTTGCTGCATGACGGTACTGGTGTAATGCGTGGGCACCGTGATTTGGACGCGCTGGATGGGTTCGAGCAGACTTGGTTTACACTTCGGCAAGCCCTCGCGCATCGCGAGAGCCGCGGCCATCTTGAACGACGCTTCGTTTGAGTCGACGCTGTGATACGATCCGTCGTAGAGCGTCACGCCCACGTCGACCACCGGAAATCCGCCGATCGGCCCCTTGTCGAGTGCTTCGCGGACGCCTTTTTCCACGCCGGGAAAATATTGTTTGGGCACGACGCCGCCGACGATCTTATCGGTGAATTTTATCCCCGCGCCGCGCGCCAATGGCTCGATCTTCAAGTGCACGTCGCCGAACATTCCATGACCGCCGGTTTGGTGCTTGTAGCGGCCTTGCTGCTGCGTCTCGGCTGCGATGGTCTCGCGGTAGGGCACTTGCGGTAGTTGGGTGTCCAACTTGACGTTGTACTTGCGCTGCATCCGCTCGACGGTGATCGTGAGATGCATCTCCCCGTGGCCGCGGAGCACGAGTTCGTCGGTGAATTCGGCCCGTTCCGCCACGATGCTTGGATCTTCGTCTTTCATGCGCACGATCAATTGCGAAAGTTTGGCTTCGTCTCCGCGGTCATGCGGACGCACCGCCATCGCAAAAGAGTGCTTGGGAAGAACAGGCACGGGCAACGTGATTTTCGCGCCGAGAGTGCACAGGGTGTCGCCGGTGTGCGTGGCCTCGAGCCGAGCGATCGCGACGAGGCTGCCGGGCCCAGCGCTTGTGATGGCAGTCTGAGCTTTGCCCTGAAGATCGTAGAGGCCGCCCGGACGTTCTTTTGTTTCGCCACGCGAGGCGCACGAAAGTTGCGCATCTCCCGTCAGCGTTCCGGAAAGAACTTTGACGACTGAAAGTTTGCCGCTCTGGGGGTGGACGAACGTCTTGCATACTTGAGCGACGATGGGTCCGCCGGGGACGGGTTTTATCTCACTGCCGTCGGTGGCCGTGCGCGTGAGGGTGGCGCCGTCGGGGAATTGACGCACTATAAGTTCGAGCACTTGCGGGGCTCCGAAGCCGCGCACGCCGCTGCTCACAAGTACCGGCACGATCTTATCGGCGCTGACATCGGCCGAGAGATCCCGCTCGACCTCGTCGAGGGGCGGCTCCTGGCCTTCGAGGATCTCTTCCATGAGATGATCGTCGAAGTCGGCGAGCGCCTCGAGAAGCTCTTCGCGCGTCTTGTCGACGGCGTGTTCCGGCATCGTTGTGGCTGACGTGGCGCCGTTCTCATCGTACTTGAACGCCTTCATCGCGACGACGTCGATGTAGCCTGCGAATGCGTCTCCCTGGCCTATCGGTTCGTGTTCGGCCACGACGTGGTTGCCGAACCGCTCGCGCAGCGCGGCGTACGTGCCGTGAAAGTCGGCTCCGGGCCGGTCCATGCGGTTGATGACGAAGCAGTGCGGCATGCGCAAGTTTTCGAGATAGTCGACGAGCGTCTCCACTTGCGCGATGCGCTGCGGGTCGGCCTCGACCACGATGACCGCGGCGTCGGCGCCCAGCAGCACGAATTTCGTCTCTTCAAAAAAATCGACCGCCCCCGGGCAATCGATGAGGTTGACGCGGACGTCGCCGGTTCGCAGGTGAGCGAAACCCGGCGCCACAGACATCTGATGATTGATGGACTCGGCGTCGTGATTGGTGGTGGCCGTGCCGTCGGTGACGGCGCCTTTTCTCACGATGGCGTTCGTGTGCGCGAGCAACGCCTCCACAAGCGTGGTCTTGCCGCTATGATGCGGTCCCACGAAGGCCACGTTGCGGACGCCCGTGGCGTTTGGAGTAGCCATATTATGCACCCCCTTTGCAATGACGAAGGTGGCGTTCAAAATGAGAGAGCGCTTTTCGTTCGACGCCTGCGGCGGGGGCGCCTCGCGGCCGGCGCGAACATCCGCTCGATGCTCACCGCTGCGACAGTCCGCGTCAACGAGACGTTTTTTTCGGTTCAAGGTGAGGGATCTTTGGCCGGAGCGCCGTCGTTCTTCATCAGGCTAGATGGCTGCCCGCTTCGCTGCTCGTGGTGCGACACGCCATATGCGCTCGAAGGCACAGCCGGCACCGAGACCGACGTCGCCGCGCTTGGCGCGCTCGCGCGCGGCGTCAACCGGGTCGTCATCACCGGCGGCGAACCGTTGGCACAGGACATCGGCCCGTTGATCGCCGCGTTCGTTCCCGGCACACACGTCACCGTCGAGACGAGCGGCGCGATTTTCGCCGACTTGCCTTTGGTCTCGCTCTTCAGCGTGAGCCCAAAGGTGGGCACTTCGAACTACACGCCCAAGCTGGCGGTGCTGCGGAAGTACTGCGCCACGGCGGGATCGCGTCTTCAGTTGAAATTCGTCATCGGCGACGAGCGCGATCTAGCCGAAGCGCTCGCCTGCCTCGAATCGATAGCGGACTCGTTGCCACGCGCCACGCCCGTCATCTTGCAGCCTGAGAGCGGCCGCGCGGGCACCGGCGAAAGTTATCACGCGTTCATGCGGGATCTCACCGAGCGCTTTCTCGGCGATGCGCGTTGGCGCAGATTCGACGCGCGCGTGCTGCCGCAATTGCACTATCTGCTCTGGGGCGGAGAACCGGGCCGTTGATTTCGATAACGTATTCGTGTCACTTCGACGCCGCCCATCAACTCGAGCTTCCATACGACTCGCCGTGCAACCGGCGCCACGGTCATCGCTATGCGGTGGTGATCGGCGCGTCGGCGTCCGAGCTACAACACGGCATGGTCGTGGACTACAACGTGCTAAAAGGCGTCGTCGATGAATTCGACCACTGCGATTTGAACGAGCGGCCGGAATTCAAAAATCCGCGGTTGCAAACCACGGCGGAGAATATCTGTCAGGTGCTTGCGCGGATGCTTCAGTCGGCTGTGGGCGCCAGAGTTTCGATCGACGAGGTCGTTGTCCGGGAAACGCCGCGCGCCGCCGCACGATGGCGGCGCAACGCCGGGTAGGGTTTTTGTCGCCGGCGCTAGTCGGTGGCCTTTCCGATGGTGATGTCGAGTTTTCCGGCAGCGATTTCGGCGAACGCCGTGCTGACGGCTTTCTCGGGATTGGCTCCTTCGACGAGCGGTTCGGTCTGATTCACGAGTTGCTGTGCGCGAATGCGCGCCGCGTTCACGAGCAGATACTTATTTTCGACGACCTTGAGCAGTTGATCGATATTGCCGAACTGCGAGTGCTTTTTCGAGTTATTCATGATCTCCAAACCGGACCGGCGTCACATCGAGCCTGTCCTGCATGATTATAATTGACGCAAGCTCTCATTATACCACGAAATTGGGGGCCTATGCAACGCGAAGCAGCGGATTTACAGGCGCGTGGTGAGCCCGATGAGGAGACCGCTGAGAGCGGAATGCTCGTTGATATAGTACTTCGCTTCGAGCGTGGCCGATGAACCGACCGCGATCTGGCCGAATGCATCGACGACAAATCCGTTGCCCGGGCGGCTCACGCCGGTCCCGCCATTGTTCACGCCGCTGATGCTGACGAAATCGTATCCGAAACCGCCGCCGAGTCTGAAAGATTTGCCAAGACCGGAATCTTGTTCGAACGTGATGGGGATTTGCGTGATACGCTCGGTGCCCGGCGTGAAGACCGGGCCGAACGGGCCGCCGAATACCTGCTGACCGTTCGGCGTCGACACGGTTTCGTGGCTCGACAGTACAGCTGCTGAGATGCGATAGCCGCCCGAAAGCAGATTGGGTTCGATCGCGAGTTCAAGCGCTAGGTCGCCGTGTTGGTTGACGGACACGCTTCCCGGAGTTGGAACCGACTCCAAGGACGAGCCTGTAGACGTCGGCAAGAACGCGCCGATCCCGACGCTGAGCGGCAACGTGGCGGCAGCCGCGCGTAGTGGCGCGATAGCCGCGATTGCACAGAGTCCGAAGACTGCGAGACCTTGGGGAAGCATTCGCACGTGCGATTTCTCCTTCATCCAGAGAGCGGCCATTCAATCATGCTTCCGCTTCTTTCGGCCTGCCGCGCGGGAATCCCGCGACCTACGCAGCTGCGAGAGATGAAATTGCCGCGCGCGCCATCCGGCGGTCGCGATAGATTTCGGCGACTCCGGAAGGAAGATGTCGCTCGAGACTGTCGGCGAGCAGCGACCTGTGCGCCAGCACGGCGATTCGGATGTGGGGATGATCGGCGCGCACTCGTCGCACGGCCGCGATAAGCGCGGCGATTCCGGGTTCGTCGGCCGCATCCACCGCGTCGAGATCGATGAGCAAGTTCGATTCGCCGGCCGCGGCAGACAAAAGTTCATCGCAGATCTTCGGCGCTGCGATGACGTCGAGCTGGCGCTCGATTCTCAGGCTGCGCCAGCCCGGGCCGGCAAACGATACGCGCATCATCATGATATTGGTCTCCCTTTACCGGCGAAACGTAGGCGCTCGTTCAATCGGTCTTCTGCCTCGGTCGATTTTACCGCGCTCTCATCTAGCCGCTCCAGGCCCGGCCAGGCGTACCGCAGAACGCACCGCGTATGGAGATCGTATGTGTTATCGGCGAGCGACTGTACCACCGTCCCGGCAGCGATTGTCACCGGGAGTTGGAAAAAACCGCGACCGGACCGCTACTTTCATTGACCGCCGCGCAAGCGCACGAAGTGGGCATGGAACCGTGCGGCGTCTGTTTAGGTGATATCGGCGCTAACCACTGAACGGGGCGAGCGCCAAACGCAGTTCTTCCGGCAACGGCATGGACCGAAACGTTTTTCGATCGACGCACACGAGCACGATTTCACAATCGGCGACCCGCACGCCCTGAGCCGTCGCTACCTCGAACGCAAGCGTCATCGACCGGTCGCCTAGCCGCTTGAACCAGACTTCGATGTGCAGCAGATCGTCCAGCCGCGCCGGAGATCGAAATTCGCACGCGTACTTCACGCGCGGCAGCCAACAATCGAAGCGGTCGTAGAGCTTGCCGTATGGAAATCCGGCGGAACGGAACAATTCGCTTTCCGCGATTTCGAAGAAACGCACGTAGGTGCCGTAGAAGATGACGCCGGCGGCGTCGATGTCGCTCCATCGCACGTATTCGTCGATGTGAAAGCGCGCCATCAGACCCCGTTCGTGCGAGGATCAACCACCGCGGGGCAGCCGGCCTTCCTCGACGTCTATGAGGTCGGTCCACGACTTGACGTCCGGCCGGCCGGGTGCGATCTGTTCGCGCTGCTTTTCGAATCGCTCGCGTGACTCGTCGGTCTTTGGCTTCCAGTCGTCGATCTCGGCGTTGAGCGAATCCAGCGCGGCGCCGCGCGGCATGTGTCCGTTGCGGACGAACCACGAGACCACGGCATCGTCGTCGTTCGCGGCGGTCACGACCCCCAAGAACTCCTCGCCGTCCGTGCGCATCGATTCGAAGAGCCGTCGATCCATGGGGCAGTCGAAAATATATTCGCCAAGGGTGCCCGCGGAACGCGCGCGCGCTTTGTCGATGGTGCGCGGGAGCATCGCCACGCCGGCAAGCTTTTCGCGTGGGCTTCGCGGAAACTGCTTGGTCAAGTCCATACGAAGCTATTTGGACGCTCGTCCGGCCGGCTCCCGTGACGCTACAGTGCGCATTTTGAAATCCTCCAAGGAACTCAGGCGCGCGGGCCAAAGTCTGGGCGCGTGATCGCGGAAAGAGCGCTGTCGCAGCGCTGCCCGAAATGTAATGCGCCGGGACTCTCCAAGACGGAGTACCGCTATCCCGTATTGGGATTCAGCGAACATGAACTCGCGTGCATCTCCTGCGGTCTGAGCTTGTGGCCGAAGACCGAAGAATCTCCCTCTCAATCATATTTCCGCTGGCTGATGGACCGCGCGGGTTTCGCGCGCGCCCGGCTTCACGATCCCGTTCCTTGGTAGTGGTTGAGTCCTCGACGCCAAAAGATATAAGCCGCTAAGAACCATATCGCGCCCACCGCCGGTGTCAGCCACCCAAGCACCGGGTTCAATGTATAGCCGTTCTCGTTCGTTTTGTTCAGCAGCGTGGTCGCCGGGAAATAGTTCATGAACGCGAACGGGAACACGTAGCCAAGCACGATGCGCACCCCGCGCGTGTAGATCGACAGCGGATAGCGCGTGAAATCGTTCTCGAGCGACATCACAACCCAGCGCAACGCATCGAGGCGGACGAACCAGAAGGCAAGCGTCGCCACCGCCAATTGCACCGCGAAGTCGATGAGCGATCCGCCGGTCATCGCCGCGAACAACAAAAATACCGTCGACGCCGTCCACTGCAGATGCACCACGGATTGCGCGACGGCGAAAAAGACCAGCGCGAGCACCAATTCGTCCGGCCAGATCTGGCCCGGGGCTGAGAGAACCTGGAAGAGCGGATTTAGCGGACGAACGAGGTAACGGTCGAACGTGCCGTCGCGCACGTATTCGGGCACATTGCCAACCGTGAAGAAAAGCGTGTTGTTGAGCGTGTGACCGAGCATGAAGAGCGTATAGAGGAAGAACACTTCCTGGTAGGTCCAACCGTTCATCGAAGGATAGCGGGTCATGGTGACCCATATCGCGCCAATGGCGACGCCGTGATAGACAAAGCTGAACATCAGCCAGATGACGAAGTTCGCCTTGTACTCGATCATCGTCAAGAAATTGAGGCGCCAGAATTCGCTGTACGCGCGCCAATACCCGGTGAATGCGCCGGTGCTAGCCACCTTGCACCACCACGCGCCGTTCGCCGACGCGCCATAGAGCGGTCGCGCACACGCCGAAGACCGCAACCCAGCACGCCTGCACCGCGAGATGCGTGAGGATGTCCGGCCCTTTGATGAGCCCGATGTACATGGAGATCGGGTCGTTATACAGGCCGGCGAACGGAAGTGCTAGCACGATCTTTTGAAGCGGGCCTGCCGGGAACAACGCGAGCGGCACGAGCGCGCCCGACACCAGGGAGACGATGAACTGCACCATGATCTGAACGCCGAAGATCTCCATCGTCCAAAATGTTATAGTGGCCATGATGAGATCGATGAAATAATTTAGGCCAAATCCCATGAGCACGCTCGCGACGAACGCGATCGCGGCAACCGGATTCGCCGGCGGTTCCACCCGCACGATGAGCAGTGAGAGCAGGAGTGCCGGCACGATCTGCACGATCGAGAAGAGCGTCTGACCCACCGTATCGGAGAAGACGTATAAGGGCACGCTGATGGGGCGCATGAGATCGATCGCGATCGAGCCTTCGCGTATCTTCTCCCGGATGACATAGGCGCCGTCGACATTATAGATGAGGCCCATCACGAGCGCGAGCGTTTGGTAAGTGATCATGCCCTGCAGCGTGATGCCGGCCTGCTCTCCGTTCGTACGGTACAGCGCGGTCCACAGCGTCGCCATGAGAAAGACGCGCAGCAAGATGGACCCGATGCGCGTGAACACCTGGACGCGATAGACGCTTTCGCGATTGAATGCGCGCTTGGCGAATTCGATGTACGCGGTCGCGGCCATCAGTGCGTTCTGGGACCGAAATGCACTTTGATGAGCGGGCTTACGTAGCGGCGCACGTCGGCGATCGGACCAACGCCGTACCACGGAGAGCCGCCGATCAGGTACACGACATCGCCGAGCGTGACCACCGCCATGCCTTGGCGCGGGAACGGCATCCACGGTCCGCTCATCCAACCTTGGTTGATTCCGGCCGAGATCTCCATCGTCTGCGTCGCCGAAGGATCGTCTGCTTGGCTGCCGGGGATGATGCCGCCGATCGCGACCAGCCTGCCTTCGACGGTGGTCAGGCCGAAGTGCGCGCGGCTTTGCAGCATGTGATACCCAAGAGTCCACCGGTTGCGCACTGGGTCGAAGTATTCCACGGAATCGAGAAAGCGGCCATCGTGGGCCGTGCCGCCGACGATCGCTATCTCACCGTTGATGAGCGCCGTGACGCTGCCGATGCGCGACGTCGCGAGGGCGTTTTGCATCAAGCTCCATCTGCCGGTCGCGATGTCGAACACTTCGATCGATGTTTCGTCGTTGCCGTGAGACGATGCCCCGCCGACGAGATAAAGTCTTCCCGCGACTGCCTGCATGCTGGCGCCGTGGCGAGGTACCGGCATGGAACGCATCTCTTCCCACGTGTCGGTCACGGGGTCGTAGCGCCACGCTTTGTTGGTGACTTTGTTCTCGATGCGGCCGCCGGCGAGATAGATGTAGCCTTGATAAGCGGTGGCCGCGGCGTTGTCTACCGATTCCGGAACGGGTGCAGCGGTCTGCCACGTGCCGAGATTCGCGGGGATCGGGCCGCCTTGGCCTTCCGGTGGCGGCGTGCTCGTCACAAGGCTCGGCTGAAGCACAAGCGTTGTGTCGACTTGTTTGCGGTTGCCGTTGAACCCGCCGAATAGGTAGACTCGTCCATTGAGAACTGCCGCGGCCGCATATTGGAGCGGCATTGGCAGAGTCGGCCCTTGCACCCAACTGCCATGGTTAAGGTCCGGGCGAAGCACGTAGCTGGTATCGGATGTCGCGGTGGCGGCCGGCTGCGGCGACGGAGCGGGGCTAGGCGAAGGAGTCGGATCCGCCGCGGCGACCATCATCGCGGCCAGCGCCGCAAATACGTTCATCACGACCGGCCAACCGGTTCGGGCGCAAGCGCGCCCATGCCGCGCTGGTATACTTGTCTGATGATCGTCTCCAATTCGGGCTCGGCTATCGTGATGTCGCGCAACTCGCACTGCGCGGCCAACGCTGTGATGAGTTGGTCCGCACGCACGACGTCGCGATCGAATTCGAATTTCATGGTCGGACCATCGCGGGAAACCACGACAACTCCGGGGAGGTTGATGCTGACGCCGCTGCAGTCTTCCACGAGCTCGACCGTCAGCAACCGCTTGCGTCCGAAGCGGTCGCGGATCCCATCGATGCTCCCGTCGTAAATTTTTTGGCCGTGATCGATGAGCACGATCCGTTCGCAGAGCTTTTCGATGTCGTTGAGGTCGTGTGTGGTGAGCAAAAACGTGGTGCCGCGCTGGATGTTGACGCGCTGGATGAACTTCCGGATCGCTTCTTTAGCGACGACGTCAAGGCCGATCGTCGGTTCATCCAGGAACACGACTTTCGGTTCGTGCAGCATGGCCGCCGCAAAATCGCCGCGCATCCGTTGGCCTAGGCTGAGCTGACGCACCGGCGTTCGGATGAATTCGTCAAGGCCGAGAATTTCGGTGAATTCCGCCAGGTTTCGCGCGTAGGTCTTCTCCGGCACATTGTAGATGGCGCGCAAAAGCCGGAACGATTCCACCAGCGGCAAATCCCAGTACAATTGCGTTCGCTGGCCAAAGACCACGCCGATCTGCTTTCCGTTGGATTGGCGGTCTTTCCAAGGAACGATGCCGTCGACCGTGCACGTGCCGCTCGTGGGCACGAGAATGCCGGTGAGCATTTTGATGGTGGTGGATTTGCCGGCGCCGTTTGGCCCGATGTAGCCGACGATCTCTCCAGTGTCGACTTCGAACGAGACATCGCGCACGGCGTCTTTGGTCTCGTAGTCGCGCGAGAAGAGGTTGGCGAGCGCGCTCCACGCGCCGTCCTTGCGTTTGAGGGTCTTGAACTGCTTGGTCAGCCGGTCGGCGCGGATGATCATCGTAGGCCGCCCGTTCGACGCTGCCTGCACCCTCGCATTTTCAACCTGTGCAATCGTACAGGGTAAGCATCGCTCGCCCATTTGTAGGAGGGCAATCGTACTAGGGCAAGCATCGCTTGCCCCGTACCTGCGATTTTTTATGCGATGGGTGCCAAATTGCGATAGCAGATTGTCGCAACTGCGGCTGTGAGGCTCCACGCCACACAGTCGCCAATGCTCTGGATGATGACGTTTGCCGCGTCCGCGCCCGTGAACCCGAAGGCAACAACTCCAAGGAAGTAACAGCCGAAATTACCAATCGCGAGCAGGATGAACAGGGGGGCGCCGACGCCCAGCGCACGCCGGCGGTTGCCCTTTTCAAACGCGCTAGCGATGCCCAACCGCAACGACAAAACCACGCGGCCGGCGTCAAGCGCGACGCGCGCGAATCCGACCGCAACGCCAAACGCGAGCATGCCCGTGAGCCAGACTACGAGTCCTGTCGTGACCACGGTCAATACGGTGATAGCTGCCGGCTGATTGAACATGCCAAGCGCGATTAAGTACGCGATTGCGATGGCAAATGCCGGCACGGTAGCATAGATCCCCGACAGGAGCGAGGCGACGATGACATTTCCCGTGCGTCGAAGCGGCGAGCTGAAAAACTGATTCAGGCCAATTTGCTTGCCGCGTATCGCGGCGTCAAACATGACGCAAAGCCCGGCCTCGACCATCGGGAATAGCACAATCGCGGTCAACGCGCCGAGCGCCGTGAACCAACCACTATTCAATACGGCTCCGTGCACGCGTAGATGCAGAGCGGCCAGCATTTTGTCGTCTCCCGAGCGATTGGAGAGGCCATTGAACGTGTTGCCGATCAGGCTAAAACGCCCAGCGTAAGCGCGATTTTGCCGGCGTTGCGCAAACATAAATCGATCGCCTTGTCGTATATTTCGCCGACGCTAAGAACGTGATGCACGGCGGTGCTATACTGTATCTATGAATGACGAGCCTCTGAAGATATTCGTTTACGGTACCCTTATGCGCGGATTATCGCGCCACCACTTCATGACCGACGGGCGCTATGAAGGCGAAGCGTCTGCTAAGGGCCGGCTCATATCGCTCGGGGAATACCCGGCATTGCTCGACGGCGCCGGCTCTGTGCGCGGCGAGGTCTATTCGTTCGACGATCTGCCGGCCGCTTTGGACGTACTTGACGATGTCGAAAATTTCGATCCGGCAAATCCCGAGAGCGGCGAGTACGTACGTGAAGCTCGGCGCGTCGTCCGCGATGACGGCGAAGAGATCCGCGCTTGGCTATACGTCTATAACCGGCCGCGCGAAAATGCGCCGATCATCCAAAGCGGCGATTGGCGGCGACAGCCGTAAGACGTCGAGCGCTAGTCGGTTACCAGTCCGACGTCATCGTCGCCGGCTTCACGCGCGGCGTCGAGCACCTTGATGATCGAACCGTAGGGTGTGGCGCTATCTGCAATCAGAGCGATATGCGTGGAATAGCCCGCTCTCTCAGAGTGGAAGCGCACAGTCTCGGCCATGCGATCATAGAGGTCCGAAGCGGTCACGCGTTCGCCGTCGATTGTCGTCGCGCCCGACGCGGTGATCGATACCTCGATGTTTTTCATCGGATGATGTCCGGGGCAGACGATACATTGATGCGAAATATCTTTTTGGAAGCCTGGCGGCGTGTTCAATGAAGCGAGGATCATGAAGATGATCAGCAGCACGAGGAGCACGTCGGTGAACGGGGTGATATTGATCTCGGCCATCGGGCCGTCGTTGCTCGCGCCGGATTGCGTGCCCATTGTGGGCCTCCTTCGCTGCGGGTAATGCGCAGGATCGGGTGGCCCGAGAGTTCGGCGCGGTGATCGCGGCGCCTTGCGGAAGTCGGGGCCAAGATCGCTTGGCCGACAATGAAGGTCGGCCCCTGCAATAAGATGGGGCAAGCGTTGCTTGCCCTAGTACGGATGCCCTGATCCCTCCTACAGACGCGGGTCGGCGGGCATCGAGAGCTTGACCGTATCGCGCGAGAAGAGAAGGTCGAGCGTCCAATCGATGGCGACGCGCAGTTTGCGCTCGAGGGTGGGGATGCGCGTGAGATAGTAGGTGCGCCACAGCCACCATGCTGGGAACCCCGAGATTTTGAATCCGCCGACCATCGCGACCGCGCTTCTTTCGCCGAGGTTTGCCATCTGGCCGATCATCGTGAACGCGAACGGCTTGAGCGGTTTTCCGTCAGCCAACGCCACCATGTTGTTCGCGACGTGCGTGCCTTCGCGCAGCGCATGCTGCGCCGTCGGCGGATATGGCTTCGCGCCTGGTGCCGGCAAGACTTGGGCACAGTCGCCGATCGCCCAAACGCCGGGATGACCGGGAACGGCCAAGTTGGCGTCCACGGGCACGCGCCCGCGCTCGTTTGTGATCCCCAGCGCGGCGATGAGCGGATTGGGCCCGACGCCGCCGGCCCAGATGAACGTCCGGGTCAGAATGCGCGTGCCGTCGCTCAAGTCGATGCCTTCCGCGTCGGCGGCGCGCACTTTCGCGTTCATAAGGACCTCCATGCCGCGCTTGACCAGCGTGCTCGCGGTGAAGGTCGCGAGCTGCTCGCTGAGCTCGGGCAGAACGCGCGATTGAGCGTCCAATAACACAGTGCGGATGTCCGCGGCTGTGAAATTGCTGTATTGCCTAGAAGCGCGACGCACGAACACGTCGAGTTCGGCGGCGGTTTCGACGCCGGCGAAGCCCGCGCCGGCGACGACAAAGGTCAGCAACTGGCGGCGCTGATCTGCGTCTTCCTCGAGTTCGGCTCGTTCGAGCATATCGAGTGCATGGTTGCGGATGCGGATCGCGTCTGTGAGTGTTTTGACCGGCAGCGAGAATTCCGCGACTCCGGGCAGGCCGAAGTAGTTGGACACGCCGCCGACGGCGATCAGCAATTGATCGAATCCCAACTGGTGGCGATGGCCTTGCTCGTGGCTGAACGACACCGTGCGGGTGGCGAGGTCGACAGTGTCGATCTCCGCCTCGAGAAGCTTGATCCGCGGGCAGATGCGTCTGATGTTTTGCACGATATGCCGTGTGTCGATGGAACTGGTGGCGGCTTGCGGCAGCATCGGCGTGAATAGGAAGTAATTTTCGCGGCTGACGAGCGTGACTTGGATATCCTTGTGCCGGCCGGCCAGTGCCTGCAGGCGAAGCGCGGCGTAGACCCCGCCGAATCCGCCGCCGAGTATGAGCATCCGATTCATGGCC
Organism: Candidatus Eremiobacteraceae bacterium; assembly: GCA_036511855.1. Classification (NCBI taxonomy): domain Bacteria; kingdom Bacillati; phylum Vulcanimicrobiota; class Vulcanimicrobiia; order Candidatus Eremiobacterales; family Candidatus Eremiobacteraceae; species Candidatus Eremiobacteraceae bacterium. The sequence continues at coordinate 20,387 of DATCBN010000025.1, forward strand.
GCTGCTCCGAGCAGGCGACGCGCTCCGGCCGCCCAATCCCTTTCTATGCCACAACGCACGAAAATTGCTGCCGCAATCGTCATCGGCTTTGCTACTTTGGTCTTCGCGCTCGCCGGCGCCGAACGACTTCGCGCGGCCGACGGTACGATGCTGCCGAACGGTTGGACGATCACACCGGCCGGAGAGCTGACGCCGCTCGGCACCTTGCCCCTGCGTGTCGTCGAAGATCCGTCGGGCCGATGGCTCGCGGTGTCAAACGCCGGCTACGGTGCCCAATCGGTGACGATCGTCGACGAGCGAACCGGCGTCGTGGCTGCGAGCGCACCCATCGCCAAGTCGTTTTATGGACTTGCGTTCGCATCGGACGGAAAGACGCTCTATGCATCCACCGCCGCCGATGGAGGCATCAGACGATTCGCCTTCGACGCGAATACCGGCGCGTTGCACGATCTCGGCGCATGGACGATCGGCTCGGGATCGCAGTGGATAGCGGGCCTCGCGGTTTCGGCCGATGGACGAGTGGTATACGCTGCATCAACTGCCACCGATGAGCTCATGGCGTTGGACTCTTCGAGCGGCTCAAAGCTCTGGGCCGCAAAAATAGGCACCCAACCATACGCAGTCGCGTTGTCAAGGACCGGCACCAACGCGTATGTGAGCGATTGGACCGGCTCTTCGGTTGACGTCGTGGATGCTGCGTCGGGCGCAAATATCGCTCACATCCAAGTCGGGGCGCATCCGAACGCATTGCTCGCCTCTCCGGACGGTGCAACATTGTACGTCGTGTGCGCGAACGATAACACCGTCTATGCGATCGACACGAAAACGAATTCGGTGCGCGCGCATTTCGATGTCGCGCTGTCTCCAAATTCGCCTGAGGGCTCGACGCCGGACGGCCTCGCACTTTCCACTGATGGGAAGACACTATTCGTCGCCGACGCCGGCAACAACACAGTGGTGGCCTTAGACCTCGCGAGCGGCGAGGTGAACGGGGCGGTGCCGGTTGGATGGTACCCCACCGATATCCTGATCACGCACGATGGTGCCCGACTGGTTGCGCTCGACGGTCACGGCACGCAAGTCCATTCCAATCCGCTGTATCGTCACCCCGATGCGCGGCCGAAATCCAAACAAGGTGCGAATCCCGACGAATATTACGTCGCGGAGTTGGCCACCGGGGATCTGGAACGACTCGCGATGCCGGATCAGAAAACGCTCGCCTCAGGATTGATCGTCGCGCGCGGCAACGTTCCACGCATCACAAACACTATCGACTGTTACAGCGTAGACTACAGCCTGAACTGCTCCCCGTTTGACCACGGTCGCATTTCTCCAGCGCCAACGCACGTCATCTACGTCATCAAAGAGAACCGGACGTATGACGAAGTGCTCGGCGATGACCCACGGGGCAACGGCGAGCGCGATCTCGCTATCTTCGGGAAGAGAATAACCCCTAATATTCATAGCCTCGCCGACAGCTTCGTCCTTCTCGACGATTTCGATGTGGATGCCGAAGTGTCGGCCGACGGCCACAATTGGTCGACGGCCGCGTACTCGACCGACTACGTCGATAAGCTTTGGCCGTCAACGTACTCGCACCGCAGGCAAGATTACGATTACGAAGGCAGCGCAGCGTCGCGACCGTCGGCGGGGTACATCTGGGATGCCGCGATCGCAAAGGGCTTAAGCGTGCGCGACTACGGCGAGTATACCGATTTTTCAACGAAGGCGGGCGATCTGGAAAAGCCTGTGGTCTCATCGTTGGTGGGCCGCATCGACCAGCATTACCGCGGCTTCGACCTGCAGGTCACGGATCAGTCGCGAACGGATGAATGGCTCCGCGAATTCAAAGAATTTGTCAAAAACGGGCAACTGCCGGCGTTCGAAATCGTCCGTCTGCCCAACGACCATACTTCGGCCACACGTCCGGGCATGCCGACGCCGTACGCGATGGTGGCCGACAACGACCTCGCGCTCGGCCGGATGATCGACGCACTGAGCCATAGTAAGTATTGGAAAAACACCGTCGTGTTCGTGCTTGAGGACGACGCCCAGGCCGGCCCGGATCACGTCAGCGATCACCGCACTGAAGCGCTCGTGATCGGTGCGCAGGTTAAGCGCGGATTCGTCGACCACACACACTACACCACCTCCGGCATGATCCGGACCATCGAAGGCATCCTCGGTCTCGAACACATGAGCCAGTTCGACGCAAATGCGCGCTTGATGGATTTGGACTTCGCGGCAATCGCAAACACGGCGCCATGGTCGGCGATCCGCGAGACGGTCGACCTCAAGGCCGTTAATCCACCGGATGCTTCGGGAGCGAAGGCCTCGATGCGACTAGACCTGAGCGGCGCCGACCGCGCAAATGAAGCGGCGTTCAATCGCATACTTATGGATTGGGCGAAGTCGCAGACGCACTAGAAGAGTGAGATTCAAAAATGGTCAGTAGGGCCGAGGTTTATCCTCGGCCTCGGCGAGCTTTAGCTCGCCAGTTAATAGGTCGGCTGGGCAAGCGATGCTTGCCCTTCTACAAAAAAGTCCTGGCCGACCATAAAGGTCGGCCCCACAGAAATGAGCGGCGCCGACCTGAAATGTAGGGCCGAGGTTTATCCTCGGCTTCGGCGAGCTTTAGCTCGCCGGTTAATAGGCCGGCTGGGCAAGCGATGCTTGCCCTCCTACAATAAATCCTGGCCGACCATAAAAGTCGGCCACACAGACATATTTGACTTAAAGCTCGCCGTCGAAGTAGTCCAGGTGGGGTGACGCGCGCACGCGCAGACGGCGGCCGCTGATGCTCACTTTGTCCGAATCCGGGTAGTGACACACGTCCTCCACCTCGTCCATGCCGAGCAGAAACACTTTGCATGGCGTGTCGCTGCCGTTGAGGAGTTGGTGCGCGCCGGTGTCGCCGACGGGAAACGCGATCACATCGCCCGGCCGGCACTCAAATGTTCCGCGCGGAGTGCGGATGGTCGGCCGGCCTTCCCAAACCAAGAACATCTCTTCTTCGAGTTGATGCGAGTGAAGCGGACAGAATTTCTTGCCCGGCGCCAGTTCGACCATCCAATAGCCGAGCTTGCGTGCGCCGATCGGGTTCCCGATCTCGTACAGGGTTGCTTCGTATCCGCCGGGATCCACTTCGTACTGCGCGGCGATCTCATCGATGTTGATGCGGTTGACGTACGCGTCGGTCCGCGATTGCAGGCATTCGCCGATAATGCGGTCGGCGTCGGCGAACAAGCACGCGCCGTCGCCGACGAGAAGGACGTCCAGTCGCAGCGCCCACAATTTGCGAAGCGACATCACCGCGGCGCGAGGGTCCAGCAGTTTGTCGTCGTCGAGCAGGCGCAGGCTTCCCGCCGGATCTCCCCACAATGCGTCGCCGACAATGGCCGCGTTAAGTTTCGGCAATGACAGCGCGATCTCGCCGGGGCTTTTCATGCCGTCAAACGCGATGACGCGGGCGCCTGCGAACGGCTCGTCGCCGTCATTTAACACGCGGTCGACGGGGCCGGTGAGCAGCGGCGCGTCGCCTTTGCTCGCGGCGATCTTCGCGCCGAATTGCGCTGCTACTTCGCGCGCCATCCGCTCGTGATCGCGATTCGTGACGATCACCCAGGCCGCGCCGCCGCGTTCGGCTAGTTCTGCGGACTGCTCGGGGAGCAGCGCGAGGGGATCGACGACGACATTGCCGCCCGGTATCGTCAAGAAATACGAGTTGAAGAACACGCGTCTTGCCGGTTGCCAGACCGACCACATGAAGACGCCCGGGATCACGGTGGGCTGCATGACGTCCTTGCCTTTCCTACGAGCAACGATTCGATGATGTTCAGCAGATGATCGGGCTCGAACGGCTTAACCACGAGGCCGTTGCCGATGAGATCCATCTCGGCGCGCAGTGCGGCGTCGGTGTTGCGCGCGGTGACGAATAGCACCGGCACATCGAAGAGACCTGGGTCTTTGCGCAGTTCCCGGCAGAAATCGAGACCGTCCTTTTGCGGCATGAGGAGGTCGGTTAGGACGATGTCGGGCCGCCGTCCGCGCGCGAGCGCGAGCGCCCCGGCCCCATCTCCGGCTTCAACCACTTCATATCCGGAGAACTCGAGGAACTGGCGCAAGACCGATCTTAACACCGGTTCGTCGTCGACGAGGAGAATATGCTTCACGCCGGTTTTTTGGACGACCGGCCGAAGTCGACCGGTTGAATGATGGAACTCTTCGCCGCGACGCTTTCGGCTGGGAACTCCACGGTCACCGTCGTCCCTGTGCCAACGACGCTTGATACCGCGATGGTGCCATGCATCTGCTCGACAAGCCGAGCCACGATCGCAAGTCCGAGACCCGTGCCTCGGATGGCCGTGCCGGGGCGCTCAACTCGATAAAAGCGGTCGAAGATATGCGGAAGATCGCGCTCGGGAATTCCCAGTCCGGTATCGGCGACCGCGAGACGGACTCGCGCCGGCGACCGCTCGACCGTGACCGTCACAAGTCCGGTTCCGGGCGTGAACTTGAGAGCGTTGCCGACGAGGTTGGCCACAACACGGCGAAGTGAGGCTTCATCGCCGCGCATGACCGTAGGCGCGGACGGCAGACGCAACTCGACCGGCGGTGCTTTTTCGTCCGCGAGTTCCCGGAAGCTTTCGACTTCAGAGCGCGCGACCTCAACGACGTCGACATCGGCCTCCGGACGGCGAGCTTCATCCGCGTCGATCTTCCCAACTTCGAGCAGATCATCCACGAGGAGATTGAGCCGTTTCGTCTCGCGTTCCAAGAGACCGACCAGCGTCCGGTCTTCGTCGTCAAATGAATAGCGCGGCGCTATCTTCGATACGAGCAAGGCGCACAACGTGCGCAACGTGGTGGCGGGGGTGCGGAGTTCGTGACTAGCGGTTCCGATGAAATCCGCGCGCACCCGCATCTGCCGTTCGAGATCATCCTTGGCGGTCACGAGTTGGTCGACGAGCGCGCGCCGGTCTGTGATGTCGCGCGACACGGCGATAAGGCCGGTCATCTTGCCATCGGCGTCGCGCTGCGCGGTAAAGGCGATCCCCGCCCAGTACGTGCTTCCGTCGGCGCGCGCGCGCGCGGTCTCCAAGTACATATAGCCGAGCCTAGACACCGTTGACCGGATCTCTGCGAGCGTCGTCGCGCTGAGCGCGACCGCGTTGATATCGTACACCGATTTGTCGATGAGGTCTGCTGTCTTGCAGCGGAGTTCCTTGGCAAGCGCGGCGTTGGCGTACCGGACCGTGCCGTCCGTGCTCACCAGCATCACGCCTTCACTGACCGATTCGACGACCGCCGCAAGCTTGCGCGACTCCGCCACTGTCGACTGCAACTGGCGAGTGCGGGCGGCCACTCGCTCCTCGAGACTTTCGTTGAGGACGCGCACGCGACGGTTGATCTGTCCGACCACCTCGATCGGCCATGCGAGCACCAGCCACAGCACGAACGCGCCGGCAGCGAACCACCACGGCTTGACGGATTGAACGGACGTAGCCGGTTCGACCACGAGCTGCCATTGCCGGTCTGCGAACTTGATGGGGAACGTCTGGGCGAATGGACCGGCGCCTTGACTGCCGGGCGGCCAGCTCGCCTGAAGGCGGCCGGTGCTGTCGTCAAGCGTGAATTTTGTGGGCGGAAGCGTCGCGCGCAAGTCGTCGATGAGCAAAGCGTGGACGTCGATACGAGCGACCACGTCGCCCTGCGCCTCGCGGTCGATGATGATCGGTGCTGCCGCGAAAACATACAACGGTCCGCTCACGTCGCCGCGATGCCGTGCCAATCGAAGCACTTCGGATGCGGCCATCGACTTTGTTAAGTCGGCTCGAGCCTGGACGATGTTGACCGCGGTTATCGTTTGAAACGAGATGTCTGGCGATTTAAGCCCAGAATGCTGCAAATCGCTCGGACCACTTGGGGTCACGAGCACGACGTGATCGCCGTTCCCGTTGAAATAGTCGATCGTGCGCAGCGCCGGATATTGTCCGAGCGCCCTGCGTGCCCCGGCTTCGAAGACCCGCCGGTCAAACCCATTTGCTTCGATGCCCGCCGCAAGCGAGTTTATGGCGACGAGCGTGTTGTCGATGCGCTCCGCTTCGCGTTGTGCCGCTTGGGCTCCGATCCGGCGCACTTCGTTTGAAACTCTAAAGCCGAGCCATGCGGTGGAGAATTGATACAGAAAGAACGCGCCAAACGCAAGGACCACGCCGGCGAGCAGCTGCGCGATGCGAACGCTGACGGCGCGGTCCTTGGTCACGGGTTGGCCCTAACGGTGCGGCGGCGGCGAGGCCGTCGAAGCGTCGACTTTCGTGTAGCCTGCCGGGATGTCGAAGAACGCGGGCTCGTACGGCTGGGTCTTCAGCGACGTCACGAGCGTCGTCGTAGAGATGTTCATCCCGGCCTTTTGTGAGCCGGGCATGGACATCGTGGACTTCAGCATGATGCGCGGTTGGGCGGACCTCACGGAGTTCGCCTGGATCATCATGTTTTGCGCGCAGGGGTTACTGGATTGACCCGGAGCGGACGGAATCGTCGGTATGGCAAGTTTTGTGGGGCACGACATCTTGACGGGCGGGGGCGCGAACCATACGTCTTCTGTCATCGACTGCGAGAAAGATGGGCAGTCGCCCGTGCCTTGCTCGGAAATGGTGATGGTGTCGACTGCATGATGAGCGGTCAGGCCCGCGATGACCTGCGTTTGGTTGTCGGGTTTTTCGTCTAACGTGATCGCGGTACGGCCGGTTCCGGTCATCGTCGTCGACGCGGGTGCCGGCGTGGCGGCCTTGGCCGCCGCTTGCGCTTTTGCGAGCGCCGCCGCAACGGTTTTCATCTCATCGTCGAAGCTGAGAACTGTATACGTTTTGGCGTTGTCGTCTATCGTGATGATGCGCGACAAGTCGCATTCCACGATCGTGCTCGTGCCTTTGCCATCGTCGCGTCTCGTGCGATAAGTCGAAATAGTGGTCGTGGTCGGAGGCTGCTCGCCTTTGTGCCCCATCATCATCTTCAAGAAACCGGGCACGTTCAAGGTCGTCGTGGTCACGTACTGCAATTCCTGGCCGCCGCCGGCAGCGCCGCTGCCGTTGCCGGTGGTTCCGCCAATCGCGTGCGCGGCCGGCGACGCGAACATCACCGCCAGGAGACCGGCGCCGATCAATGCATAATTACCCAACGATAATCGGGTCATGATGTTGTTCCTCCTCGTGTGCTCACGGATGTTTGAGAATCGTTAACCTCGGCGGCGTCTTCATCCTGGGACGGATACGGGCCGTCTGTACTAATCGAATGATTCTGGCGGGAGCCCGCATCTTGTCGTAGAAGTACGGCAAGTATGTCAATTCGTCCGCAATCCAAGCCGCATCAGCCGGTGATGCTCCGCTTTGAAGAGGGTGTAGCACCCGAACGTGGCGGCCCGCCGCTCGGCCCGTGGCAAGCATGGCTTCCCGCACCGCAAGCGATCGAAGGCACTTTTCCGAAACCCATAATCGCGCAGGGCCTGGCGGCGTACCAACGCGGTAAGGTGCGATCGCTCAACCTAAGGCGCGTCGATCTCGTCGCCACCGTTGCCGACACTGAAACGCACACCACAACGCTCACGCGCGATACGTCGCGGCCGCCTTTAGGACTTCGCTGCAATTGCACGTGCCGATACGGCTACGATTGCAAGCACGCGGTGGCCGCCCTGTACATGCTCATCGAACTCGCCTCACGTACACCCGATGCGCCTCCGGATGGCACCGGAGGGGACGGGACCGGCAACGGACACGCGGGCGCAGTCGACCAAAGCCGCCAGCTCGCGGCCGGCACAACGAATGGCCACGTTGCGGCCGCCGACCCGAGCCGCTCTTCGGCAATGCCGTCTTCTAACGGCCATACCGGCACTTCGCCGCCCATTCGCGACTTACTCGACATGCTCGCGCCGCATCACGAAGCCGTCGTGCCGCGCCGCCGGCTATGGGTGGTCATCGGCTTTGATGACCGGCTCGGTGTTTTTTACGCGCAGCTGCGGCTGGATGCCCCGAAACTGCACGGCGTCGCGCGCACGCATGCGGAATTGCAACAGCTCTATCGCACCACTCGCCAAGCCAACCTCACCGGTGAAGAGTGGGACCGGCACGACGCCGCACTGCTCTCGGATTCGTCGCTTGGCGCGATGTTCGGCACGCCTGCCGATTATGCGCTCGCGCGGGCCACGTCCGAACAGACTCAACGTCTAAGCAATAATTTCGCGCAACTGCTGCTGCGCCTCATCGCACATCCGCGCGTGCGGTTCGACGATCACCTCGCTGCCGCACCCGATCAGATGCCGGCTGTGAAGATCGCGCTCACGCCGCTTCGTCTTCGATTGGGCGGGGCGCGCGAGTCCGGCGATCTGCGATTGAACGGCGCGTTCGTCCGCCCAGACGGTTCGCTGGTCGACGTCGCGAGCGCGCGGCCGGTCGACGGCACGCCCGCATGGCTTTTCGACGGCGCCACTTTCCATCTGCACAGCGGCTCGTTCAGTCTGCGCATCGTCGACAAGTTGAAATCCACACCCACACTCACGCTTGCGCCTCCCGAAGTGCCGCAGTTCCTCGAATGCGCGCACGGTCTGCTCGACGCCGCCACCGCCGCCACGCTCATGCTCATGCCGGAAGACATGCGGTGTCAGACGCTGCTCACGCTTCGCTGGCAGGGCGACGGCATCACGATCTCTGCGGCCATCGAAGACGCGCATAGCGGCGCCAATTGGAAAGTGACGCCAGGCGAGTTCGCCGCGCTCCTTCGCATCGACGACGGAACGAAAGACAGCACACCCCGATACGCGTACTGCGATCCTTCGCAAGCCTCGCTCGTGCGGGCGCGGCTCGAAGCCGCAGGCGCCGTGCCGTGGCGCGACGTGAAAGACGCCTTCGCTCACGACCAGAACGGCGAAGCCCCGCCACACTACGACGAGACCGCGTGGCGCGTCGAGCCGACCGATGCCGCGTATCAATTCGGCACGGACGTCTTGCCGCAATGGCGCGGCGAACTCCAACTCGACATGGACGACACGGTCAAGTCGCTCGTCGAAGGTCCGAAGACGCTCAAGGTCTCGGTCAGCGTGGACACGGCGCACGAAGCCGCCGCCGCGAGGGCCAAGGCGAAGAAGCCATCAGCGGTTTCCACCGGTCCAATCGACTGGCTGGAGATATCCGTCGAACTGATGCTCGACGGTCAGGTACTCTCGCCGGACGATCTCAAAGCGCTCTGGCATAGCACGGGCCGCTACCATCGGCTGTCCGACGGCCGCTTCATCGACCTCTCGTCGTTCGCGCTGCTGCGCGAAGCCACCGGCGGCTTCGGCGGCACGCTCGAGCGCGGCGGCAAGGCACGACTCACGGCCGCGCAGATGCTTTCAGTGTACGACGATCTCGCGCGCGCATGCGGCGACACGCAGCTTCCAGCACCGTTGCGCGAGCTTCGCGAAGCGGTTCGCGATTTCGCCGGCATCGAAGAGACGGACCCGCCGGCGCATCTCGAGAAGATCCTGCGCCCGTACCAGCGCCGCGGCCTCGACTTTTTATCGTACCTCGGCCGCTACAAATTCGGCGGCATCCTTGCCGATGACATGGGCCTCGGCAAAACGCTGCAAGTCCTCGCATATCTGGATAGCAGGCGCGAATCTCGCGGCAGCGCGCCAAACCTCGTCGTCTGTCCGACATCGGTGACGCACACCTGGGTGAACGAGTCGGCGCGGTTCACACCCGAGATGAAGGTCGTTCTTCTCTCGGCTGGGTCCGGGCGAGATGCCATCTACAAGACCGCCGACGAGTATGACATGTTGGTCACATCGTACGCACTCGCTCGCCGGGATGCGGAAGCGCTCTCGGCCATCGGTTTTCGATCCGTCGTGCTCGATGAGGCGCAGCAGATCAAGAATCCACAGGCCAAGATTTCTCAGGTCATCAAGTCGATCGAAGCGGAGCAGCGGCTTGCGCTCACCGGCACACCCATCGAAAATTCCGTGCTCGACCTCTGGTCCATCGTCGATTTCGTCATGCCCGGACTTCTCGGCAACGAAAGCCATTTCCGGTCGGTCTTCGAAACACCGATCATGCGCGACGGCGATGTCGAAAAGCAGACGCGGCTCGCGAAACGCGTACAGCCCTTTATGATTCGGCGCCTCAAAACGCAGGTCGCCGCCGACTTGCCATCGCGCACCGAACAGAGCATCGAGTGCGAGATGACTGGCGCGCAAAAGAAAGCGTACCGGGAGATCGTCCTGCGTGCACGGCGCGAGATCTTGCGAGAAGTGGACGAGCACGGCATCGGCCGCGCGCAGCTCTCCATCCTCGCGGCATTGACGAAGCTGCGCCAGATCTGTTGCCATCCCGGGCTTGTCGGCGATCACTGGCGCGAAGATCCGGAAGCGTCGGGGAAATTCGTCGCGTTTCTCGAGCTGATCGATTCCATCGTCGAATCGGGTCATCGCGTGCTCGTGTTCTCTTCGTTCACGGAGATGCTCGGCTTGATGCGCGAGGCGCTCGACGCGCGCAAACTAAGTTACTCCTACCTCGACGGCGCCACGAAGAACCGTCAAAAAGTATTGGAAGACTTCAAGCGCGAGGAAGGGCCGCCGATATTCCTCATGAGCCTCAAGGCGGGCGGCGTCGGTCTGACCGTGACCGAGGCGGATTATGTGATCCTCTACGATCCGTGGTGGAATCCGGCGATCGAGCGCCAGGCGATCGACCGCACGCATCGCATCGGGCAGACCAAGCCGGTCACCGCCTACCGTCTCGTCACGCTCGGCTCGGTCGAAGAGAAAATCCAGGCTCTGCAAAGCCGCAAACAGGCGTTGGCGGATTCGGTCATCGCCACCGACGCGGCGTTCGCGAAGAGTCTCACGCGAGAGGACTTGGACGACCTCTTCGCGCTCATCGGCGACTGATCTGCATTGACCGCCGGGGACGTGATCCGCACGGAGCGATTGCGGTTGCGTCATCTCGTGCAACGCGACGTCGACGAACTCTATTCCATGTTCCAGGATCCGCTGGTGATGCGTTACTATCCGGCGCTCAAGTCGCGCGCCGATACCGACGCGTGGCTTGACTGGGTTTTTGCGGCCTACGCAAAGAATGGCCACGGATTGTTCGCGGTCGAGCGTGCGAGCGACGGCGCGTTCCTTGGGCAGTGCGGATTGATGCCGCAGACCGTCGAAGGCGAAGCGCTGGTCGAAATCGGCTATCTTTTCAAGAGCAAGCATTGGCATCGCGGCTATGCCACGGAAAGCGCGATCGGTTGTCGCGACCACGCATTCGGCGTGCTCAAGATTCCCAAAGTCATTTCGCTCGTGCGCCCGGAAAACGCCCCCTCACGCGCCGTGGCCGAGCGCATGGGAATGTCCGTCGATCGATCCACTACGTGGCGCGGCATTCCGCATCTCATCTACGCGGTCGACAATACCGACGCATGACTGAACGCGAACTGCGAGCGCTGCTGGAGCGCGGAATGGATGGCGTGGCCGCGTGGGAAGCGCGCTGGCCGGCGTTCGCGGCCGATCCGTCGCTCGACATACCATTCGATCGGGCGGCGGCCGCCATCGATGAGCTCGCGGAGCGGCTGCACGACAACTATCCGTTTTTCCATCCGCAATACGCCGGCCAGATGCTCAAGCCGCCCCATCCCATAGCGCTCGCCGCCTACGCGATGACGGCGCGCATAAATCCGAACAACCACGCGCTCGACGGCGGTCCGGCGACGGCGGCGCTCGAACGTGAAGCCGTCGCGCAGATCGCGACGATGTTCGGCTACGGCCACGATCACCTCGGCCATCTCACAAGTTCCGGCACGATCGCCAACCTTGAAGCATTGTGGGTCGCGACGCGACTGCGTCCGGGCACGGCGGTCGCGCACTCCGCCGAGGCTCACTATACGCATGCGCGCATGTGCGCCGTTCTTGGCGTGCGGTCGATCGCCGTTCCCGTCGACGCGCGAGGACGGATGGATGTCGCGGCGCTCCAGGCCTTGGCGGAATCGGACAACGTCGGCACGGTGGTCGTGACGGCGGGGACGACCGCTTCTGGCGCAGTGGACCCGGTGCACGAAGTGGTCGCGCTTGCGGCGACACGCGGATGGCGCGTGCACGCCGACACCGCGTACGGCGGATTTTTCAAGATCATAGCGGAGATGCCCGACGCGTACATGGATCCGGCGCCATGGCAAGCGCTATCCGCCTGCGATTCGATAGTGGTGGATCCGCACAAGCACGGCCTGCAGCCCTATGGTTGCGGATGCGTGCTCTTCCGCGACGCATCGGTGGGAGCGCTCTACAAACACGACAGCCCGTACACGTACTTCACGTCGCAAGAACTGCACCTCGGCGAGATCAGTCTTGAATGTTCGCGCGCCGGTGCTAGCGCGGCGGCGCTGTGGGCCACGTTGCGTTGTCTGCCTCTCTCGCCTACCGGACTCGGCCGCGCGTTGCTCGCCACGCGAACCGCGGCGCTGATCGCAAGCGCCAACGCGCGGGAAAGCGGCGAATTGAAGCCGGTCGTCGAGCCCGAGCTCGACATCTTCAGCGCCGCGCCGGTCAGAGCGGGTTCGCGCGCGGCCGCGTCGGCGATATCGGCCCGAACCCAAGCAGCGTTCGACAAGCTCGGGAGCGACCGGGACGACCCGCTCTATCTCGCAGTTTGGCGCGTGCCCGCTGCGTTCGGCCGTCTGGCGATGCCATACGTGGATTGGGATCGCGACGATTGCGCCGTCCTGCGCAGCGTGCTCATGAAGCCGGAACATAAGGACCGGGCGGCCGGTATCGTCAGCCGGATTCTGGCGGCGGTGAAGTAGACTTTAGTCGTGTGATGCCCGTCTCAGGCCGATGCGGCCCGTCACGTCGGTCAAGCTTTGCCGTCATATGTGCAGAAGGGGATCAACCACCATGCACACCTGCGCGTTCTGCCACGCCGATGCGACCCACTCGAACCTATTCCTGAATTTCATCTCGCAGGGTCCGCCGCAGTTCCGCATCTGTTCGGCATGCTACTTCGTAGCCGTCCGGCACGGATACTCAGTCGTGTGCGAAGATGGCGCCCCGCTGAAGCAAAAAGTCGCGTAACCTCCGTCCCCGTACAAGGGCAACCGTACTGGGGCAAGCATCGCTTGCCCCTTTGATTTTTTCGCCGTACTAGGGCAACTGTACTAGGGCGAGCATCGCTCGCCCAAAAAACGGGGCAAGCGATGCTTGCCCTCCTACGTAGATTTAAAAAATGGGTGAGCGATGCTCGCCCTCCTACGGCTACCGGTTTTTCATCGGCACCCAAGGCAGACCCATCAGGCCCGTGTATTTCACTTGCGGGCGGATCAGCCGGTTGTTGAGCATCTGCTCCATTACGTGCGCGGTCCAGCCTGCCATGCGGCTGCATGCGAACATGCACGTGAACGTGTCGGGCTCGATGCCGAGCGCGTAGAGCGTGGGCGCGGTGTAGAATTCGACGTTGGCGTACAGACGGCGGCCGGGCTTTTTCTCGTCCAGCACACGCACGGCGATTTCTTCGAGCGTGTGGGCCACGTTGTACCATTGCGGCGTGCCGGCGCTCTCCCCGAGCGTGCGCGCCATCACCTCGAGCGGTTCGGCGCGAGGATCGCGTACTTTGTATTCGCGATGTCCGATGCCCATGACGCGGCCGCCCTTGTCCACCAGGGCACGCACGTAGGCTTCCGCACGGTCTGGCGTGCCGATGTCGAGGATCATCTTCATGACCTTACCCGGCGCGCCGCCGTGCAGATCCCCTTCCAGCGTCGCGACAGCTGCAGTCGCCGCCGCGTACATATCGGACCACGTGCTCGCCGTGACGCGCGCGGCGAACGTGGACGCGTTGAATCCGTGATCGGCGAGCAGCACGAAATATGTGTCGAGCGCACGCGCGGCCGCTTCAGTCGGCTCGGCGCCGTTTTTCATGTACAAGAAATTTGCGGCGTGCGAAAGGTCGGTGCGCGGCGCGACCGGTTCCAGTCCGCGGCGTAAGCGATCCCATGCGGCTACCGCGGTGGCCGACGATGCGGTGAGCCGCATCGCGGTGTCGGCGTCCGAGACGTGCGTGCCATCCGCCCGGTGCGGCACGTGCAGGGCGATCGCGGACACGACACTGCGCAAGACGTCCATGGGCCACGCATCGCGCGGCACGTCCTTGAGCGCTTCGATCAACGGCTCGGGCAATGGCCGGTACGCAGCCATGCGGCCGCGAAGGTCGGCGAATTCGGATGAATTTGGCAAGCGCCCGTGCCATAGAAGATACGCGACTTCCTCGAACGACGCGTTCGCCGCGAGGTCGGCGATGTCGTAGCCTCGATATGTGAGGCGGCCTTCTTCTCCGGCGACGCGACTGAGGGCGGTCTCGCCGACGATGACTCCTTCGAGCCCTGGATCGACGGTGATGGCGGAGTTTTTGACGATGCACCTGCTCTTTCGGCGCCTGCGTTCGCCGAAACGCTGCTCGTTCCCGGCTGAGCGGGACAGGCGAAGGCGACACTCACGGCAATTGCGAAAGATGATAAGGTGCAAATCCTTGCGGACCGGCCATCATCGGACAGTCGCAGCATACTCTTCCTCTTCTCTGACACCGGCGGCGGCCATCGCGCCTCTGCTCAAGCCATCGACTTCGGACTCCACGCGCTCAACGGTTCAGAAAACATCCGCGTTCATCACGTGGATGCGTTTGCGTCGTGCGGCACGTTTCCGCTCCGCGAGGGTGTCGCTTCATATGGCTCGATGCTCAAAGTCCAGCCGAGTCCGTATCCTGCGATATATCATCTCACGAACGGGCGCACGCGCTTTCGCGTGATCGCGGAGCTCGGCAAGCCGTTCATCCGCCGCAACTTCCGCCGCATGTTATCGGAATTGCGCCCCGACCTCGTGGTCTCGGTCCATCCGTTATTGAATGTCTATGCGCGCCAGCTCATCGACGCATCGGGTCTGCATGCTCCGCTCGTCACCGTCATCACCGATCTTGTGACGATCCATCATAGCTGGACCGCGGCGGGCGCCGCCGATCAATATGTCGTCGGATCACCCGAGGCTC
>DATCBN010000026.1 GCA_036511855.1 Candidatus Eremiobacteraceae bacterium
ACATGGATCCGCAACCTGGCGTGCCGGCCGCGAAAGTGGCTCAAACGTATCTGGCCGCCGTCGAAGGCAACATGACCGGCCAAGTCCTCGATACGGCCATTCCCTGATCACGTATTCTTGACTTCGTCACCTTAGTTTGGGCATTCGAGTTTGATCCGGATATTCGGCGTCGGCGGCGAGTACTTTGGCCCGTTCGTCGCATTGGCGAGTGCTTTAACGTCGAAGAGGAGCAGCAGCTTGACGGGCTTGTTGGCCGCGTCGTATGTTTCCTGAGAATTTCGAAACAGCTGGACGTGTGTGTACGACGAGCCCGGAGCGAAGGCTCGATAGTCGAGCTTTTGGGCGGTGAGCGTCGTAACGGTCGAGTTGCTGGAACTGATCGTGTCGCCGTTCGACAACACGAGCTGCTGATCGAGGACGAAGGAGTCGTTGGGCGTCATGCTGCGTTTCGTCGAGTTCGTCCAATTCTCGGTCACCGCCCATCCCAATTGCTGATTAGACGAAGTATCGAGATCCGGCGATAGCTTGACGACTTGCACGCGCCACATTCCATCAGAAATCCACGTGTTTAGGCACCCTTCGTGCGCCGCCACTTCCTGCGATCCGCCTTGCGCGGTCGCGTGCGCCAGTTCGCTTGGGGTGCACGCGAACTTGATCCGGTAATTTGGCGGACTGACCGAGAAGTGCGGCCGGTTCGCGACTTGCGATAGCTTTGCCGCATCAAACGCGACGATGACGGCTGCGGGTTTGTCGTTCGGGTCCACATTGGTGGTGAGAAAGACCTGCACGTGCGTGTATTGTGCGGACGGCGGAAAGTCGTGGTAGTCGACGTCTTGCTGTGACAATGTCCCCGTCGTCGAGTCCAAGGCGCCGGTTTTGTCGCCTTTCTGAAACTCGAGCTGTTGACTGAGAGCAAATGTGCCGGTGCCGGGTGCGAGCGTCTGATCGGTGCCGTTCCTCCATTGCTCGGTGACGTCCCAGCCGGTTTGTTGGCCACCGACGACATGTCGCGCAAATGCCGTCGCGCGAACGCGCCACACGCCGTCGAACATCCATTGGTTCAAACAGCCATCGCGAACGGCGATGTTTGCGGTGTTGCTTTCGGCGGCACTGCTCGGAAGCGGGTACGAGTTCATCGACGCTGCCAATGCGAACGCAACGGCACGCTTTACGATGGTCATATGCATGTGGGGGCCCTCCGCTCTAGATCTCGTTCTTTCCGCATGACGATCGAACCTCGCAGGGAGCGGGCCATTTGAGGCTGGAACTGGCCGCACATGACGCCGACAACTTTGAAACAATTCTCCGGGTTCTCGCCGACGGCGCTGAAATTCATGCGCGACCTTGCGAAGAACAACGATCGCGCGTGGTTTGCGCCGCGCAAGCCCATCTACGAGCGCGAACTGCTCGAACCGCTCCAGGCATTGGTCGCCGACGCGACCGATGCGATGCGAAAAGCGAAAATACAGATCGGCGCCGATCCGATGCGCTCGACCTTTCGCATTTATCGCGACATCCGGTTCTCGGCAGACAAGAGTCCCTACAAGACCAATCTCGGCGCATTTCTCTCGACCCGCGGAAGTCACGATGAATCCGGGGGACTCTACGTCCACATCGAGCCGAAGAAATCGTTCATGGCGATCGCCTTCTATCAGCTCGACAAGCCGGTTTTGCTCAGGTGGCGCACCGCTATGGCTGAAGACCCGAAGCGGTTTCAAGCGATGATTCGGGCTCTAGAGCGGAACGGTTTGAAGCTTTCTGACCAGAGCGAAGCGCTCAAACGAATGCCGCGCGGCTTCGAACATTGCGCCGGCAGCCCGATTGAGAAATATTTTCGCATTGAATCGTTCATCGTCAGCGAGAAGCTGTCCGACAAAGACGTTAGCAGCAGATATCTCGTCGATAAGATGGTTGCGCTCGCGAAGAAAGCGAAACCGCTGCTCGCCTACGGCCGCGAACTTACGTAAGCGGTCACGCTTCTTTCCTTTACCTCCTTCTCGGCGATAGCGCCGCCATTTGGCGCCCGCGGTCGCGGCGGGCGCCGTAGAGGTCTGGTTTAAGGCTCATCGTCTTTCCATAAAGCCACGCCGACAAACTGGTGCGGGCTTAAGAAGAAACCGTCGTCGAATGCACCCGACGGATAGTCGTATTCTTGAAAGCCGTCAAGCATTGAGTCGGCAGTGAAAACATCGTCGTCGCGAGCGTTGAGATCGAACGTGACCGGATCGCCCGCCGCATTCAGCAGAATTGGAGCGCCGCACGGCGATGCCCCGCCTGGGCACGGGACTATCGTTCTTCCGAGCTGGTCGCCGAGAAGGAGCGTACCATCTTCGTAGTCGGCGCCGCCGGGGAAGGCCAGTGTGACCCCTACTTGACCGACCGGAGCGTAAAGCGGAAATGGGAATTTGTTGGCATGCCCCACGCCGCTCGAATCCAAATATGTCGTATAGACGTTATTCGCGGGGTCGCAGGTCGGAACGTACTCGCGCGACGCCGCAGGATCGGCAAACGTCCCAGCGGCTCCGCCCGGCGGATATTTGGTGATGGTTCCCGTACCACCGATGGTTGTCATCAAATTCGTGACCCAGACAAATTTGCCGCAATCAGCTTCCACGCCGACCGGCACTTGGCCAGGATCGTTCATCACCAGCGGCGCCACGCCGACGTACGGCGGTGGGAAGATCAAGATGTTCGATGCGCCGGAATTGGCAACGTAAAGACGGCCCCGCTTGTCGAGGTCGAGACCTTGGGGTTTAGACAAGCCGTGTCCAAGGATAGCGCCGCACAGAACCTGTCCGCCGAGATTCTCCCGCGCGGTGAAGATGTAGATTTCGGGGGTCGTGGGATCCGAGATGAAGAGAATGGGGAACGCTGGGCACGCGTTGTAGCTGACGGCCTGCGAAAGTCGATTCAGCGGCCGGAATTGAGCGCCCGGCGTCAGCGCGCGGTACGACAATCCAACGTCATTCTCTCCTAATTGCAGCCGCGGGATGAACTGTTGCGCGGTCAGATCCGCGCCGCTGTGATTGATCGATGTCTGCGGGCCGGTACCGGAACAGCCTGTACTCAACACGAGCGCAACCGATGCGCCTAGCGCATACTTGCCGAGCGATGAAATTCGCATACGTTTGATCCCCTCGTTGAAACAATCGAAGCGGAAGGCCAAATGCGAAAACGGGATCGGTTATCCCGCCACATACCTGGCGACGGTCCGCCGAAACAGTTTTGGACTTCCAGAGACAAAATGCGATGACCTTGGCAACCGGTCTGCGCTACGCTTCGTCCACGGCGCGACCGAACGTCACGCTCGACAAAATGGCGGGTGGCGTTTCCTGTGCGAGTTGTCGGTCGGGCCGCGCTCCTAGCGCGCCGTTGATCGAGCAGAACGCGAGACGAAAAGCGACGAAAAGCGTTGCTTCAAAGATCTCCCCATCCGAGAGGCCGGCTGCCTTCAGCGCGTCGACGTCCTCGCGAGTAGTAGCGCTCGGATCGTCAATTACCGCCGAGACCCAGGCGACTAAGGCACGCTCTCGCTTTGTGAGCGCCGGAGCATCGACTCCTTGCAGAATCGCAGAGGCGGTTCCGGTGTCGCTGAGATTGGCGAGTTTGGCGCCCCAAGCGATCGAGCAGTATGCGTCCCCGATCCGAGAGGCGCTGGCCGAGTTGAGGATCGCAATTTCGCGAGCGGAAAGCAGCGCCGTCGATGCGAGAAGCTGTCGTGCCTCGGTGAAGGCGACGTGAACGTCGGGCCGCCACGCCCACAGCCGCATATAGTTCATGACGTAGCCGTCTTCCGACTCCGCCTCATCGAATAGTGCCCGGACGGCGTCGTCTGCCGGCGGATCTGACAGAAACATATTACGAGGCTCCTCGAATGGTGGCGACTCCGTTGTCTGTGTGACTCAAGGCCCCAAAATCCCCCGGAGCCGATTGAGAGCCGCATCGGCCTCAGCGCGAAGGTCGTTGTAGGTCGCATATTCCGCCGGCGTCGGCGCCTGGTATGCGAGGTCGAGCGAGTTCATCAAGAAAGCGAGATGATCGCGCGTATGCAGCTCGTGCAGCAGATCGCCTTCGCTTGAGAGGACCTTGAATTGTACGAGGTCATCTATTACGCTGTCAACCTGCGCTCGCTTCGCGGCTGAAAGCGTGCCGCGATGGGCGAGCGCGGAATTGACGGCGCTGTTGAGCGTATCGAGCGTTGTACTGATTCGGGTCGCCAGTGCGAACCGGGCCGTCAGGTCGTCCGGCCCGGGATGCAGGCGCGGGTCGAGCTCGATCCGCAACGGTTGCCGCATGGTCTTTCCCCCGTAGGCGAACTCGACGTTATAAGCTCCAGGAAGCGCGGTGGGCCCGATCATCGCGTCGCTGAAGTCATCGGTAGTCTCGATGTGCAGTCCACGCACTTCCGTCGCGGGCGCGTAACGCAAATCCCACTGGAAGGCATTCATCCCGGTATCGATCGCGGTGAGCCGGTGCAAGCCATACGCCATCTGGCTCGCTTGATCTAAGCCGGCAAGCGCTGTTGGTGAAAGTTTCTTCTCCCGCTTGTCGCGTAAGTGCAGCATGAAGGTGCGTACGGTCTTGCCGTTTGCATCCAGGATCGAGAGCGTGGCCGGCGTTGTGCCTTTGTAGTCGCGCGGAACATCGAAGAAGACCGTTGCCCCATAGTCGGGGTTGTCGCCGCTATCCGGAATCGGAAAATTGCCGCCGCCGTACGCGTACGAAAGCCACGCGGTCTCGGGTGCGAAGAGTTGAGCGGTCGTCGCATCGAGATCGGTGGCGCGCGCCAGCTGCTCGATCAGAGCCAGGTTGTCCAAGATCCAGAAGGCACGTCCGTGCGTGGCAACCGCGACGTCACCCTGGCGCGCATCGACCGCAATATCGCGCACCTGCACGCCGGGAAGCTTTAGGCCGAGCGACTGCCATTGCGCACCGCCGTCCAAGCTCACGTAGACCGTGCTGCGCGTGCCGGCGAACATCACGCGAGGTTCGCGGGGATCTTGACGCACGACGAAGACGTATTGGTCGTGCGGCAAGCCGATGGTCATCGAGCTCCAATGCGCGCCGTAATCCGTCGTCTTATAGACGTAGGGATGGAAATCGTCCCACATGAAGCGCGATGCGGTCACGTATGCCGTGGCGCGATCGGTATGCGAGGGTTCGATGCTGCTGATCTGCGCCCACTGAGGCAGGTCCGGCGGCGTTACGAGATTCCATTGGGCGCCGCCGTCGGTCGTGACGTGCACGAGTCCGTCTGCCGAACCTGCCCACATGACGTCCGCCGTCAGCGGCGAGATCGCCAAAGACGCGATATCGGGAAACGTCTCAACGCCGGTTTGATCCAAATCGATCGGTCCGCCGCTTGGCGCTTCGCTGCTCTTGTCGTCGCGCGTTAGATCCGGGCTGATCGTGGACCACGTCTGTCCGAAATCGTCGCTCTTGAAGACGACTTGCGCCGCTTCAAAGAGCTCGGTGGGTTTGACCGGGGAGAACAGCACGGGGTGCGTCCATCCAAAGCGATACTTCGTCTCACCCGACGATGCTCCGGACATGTATTCGGGCCACGGGCTCACGTTCTTCTCCTCACCCGTCGAGGTGTCAAGACGTGCGAACGAGCTGTCGTAGCCGCTGCCATAAGTGATGCTCGGGTTGCGCGGATCGACCGCGATATACGTGCTTTCTCCGAGCGCGACCGTGTGCCACTGCCCCAGAGTCAAGCCTTCATTCGATGCGCTCGGCCCCTCAAAGGCGCCCTCATCTTGCTGCGCGCCGTAGACGTGAAACGGAAATTGCCGATCGAGCGTGATGTGATAGAACTGCCCCGTCGGCTGGTTGAGTTCGGTGCTCCATGTATCGCCGCCGTCGACGGAAACCGTCGCGCCGCCGTCATCGCCTTCCAGCATGATCTTCGGGTTATGGGGATTGATCCATAAGATATGATGGTCGCCTGGCGGCATAGCAGGCTTCCAAGTCTTGCCCGCGTCGGTTGATTTCAATAGTCCGTCGACCTCCGGCGCATAGATGATGTTGGAATTCGTCGGGTCTACATAGATGGCCATGTAGTAGAAGGCTCGCTGGCGCAGCTTCCATTCGCTGTTGACCCGCCGCCACGTCGCACCGGCGTCGCTCGATCGGAAAACGCTGCCCTCGTGCGCTTGCACGGTTGCGTAGACGACCCGCGGGTTGTTTGCCGCTACCGCGACGCCCATCTTGCCGAGCGGGCCCGCCGCGAAGCCGGGGTTGACCGATATCTTCGTCCAGTGCGCGCCGCCGTCA
>DATCBN010000027.1 GCA_036511855.1 Candidatus Eremiobacteraceae bacterium
ATCTTGGATGTCGTCGAAGCCTATGATCCAGCGACGGATACCTGGACCACCAAAGCGCCCTTGCCGACTGCGCGCGGAGGCGTTGCAATGGGAGCCATTCACGGCAAACTCTATGTGGTCGGTGGCTATGAGCTTCACGGCACCGTGAATACCGTTGATGCCTATGACCCTGTGACCGATACCTGGACCACCGAGGCACCCATGCCGACGACGCGTGACGGCGTCGCCGTGGGCGTCATCAGCGGCAAACTCTATGCTGTCGGGGGCGCTACCGGAAAACACGGCAATCACAAGTCGAATATAGTTGAAGCATACGATCCTGTGACAAATACCTGGATTACGGAGGCACCCATGTTGACGGCGCGATACGGCCTCGCTGCAGGCGATATCAACGGCAGGCTCTTCGCCGTCGGAGGCAATAACGGCCACGGTTTTTTGAATATTGTCGAAGCCTACGATCCTGCGAAAAACTTATGGAAGAAAAAGACATCCATGAGGACTGCGCGCGGGTACTTAAGCGCGGGCGTCGCCAGGAACACGCTCTACGCCATCGGCGGCTATAAGAACTACGGCGTGCTCAATACGGTTGAGGCGTTCAGCCTGTGATGCTGCGAAAATTCCCGATGGGGAGTGACACTATGTATCGACAGATACCCATCGCGTGCACGGTGTTCGTTTTCGCGTTCGTCTTCGCTGCGTCAGGATGCTCGAGTGCGAGCAATCCGATGGTGTCACCCCTTGCAAATGCGGTCGGATTTCGACACGCGCCGCAATCCGTCGGGAGCTGGTCTACCAAGGAATCGTTACCGACGGCACGCTCCTTTCTTGGAGCCGGTACCGTTAACGCCAAAGTCTACGCCATCGGAGGCTACGATGGCGCCACTGGCAATCTCAACATCACCGGGTTGCGTTCGGTTGAGGCGTATGATCCCAGGACGGATACGTGGACGTCCAAGGCACCCATGCCGACGGCGCGCTACGAATTCGCAGTTGGCGTGATCAACGGTATTCTCTATGCTGTCGGCGGCGTCAGCAGCAGCAACAACATCCAATTGAATACGGTTGAGGCGTACGATCCTGCGACGGATACTTGGACTGCAAAGGCATCCATGCCGACAGCGCGCGCCGGCCTAGCTGTTGGCGTCATCGACGGCATTCTGTATGCTGTCGGCGGCGCCGGCGACGGTTTCTACTTGAGTACGGTTGAGGCTTACAACCCTGCTACAAACACATGGACCGCCAAGGCATCTATGCCCACAGCGCGATGCTGCCTCGCCATTGGCGTCGTCAACGGCAGGCTCTACGCGGTCGGCGGCTATTACCCAAACCCATTGAGTATCGTTGAGGCTTACAATCCGGCCACAAATCGTTGGACTCCGAAGGCTTCGATGCCCACGGCGCGTTTCAACTTGGCTGCGAGCGTCCTCGGAGGCGAACTGTTTGCCGTTGGCGGCTATAACTACGACGATGGATTCTTGGATACAGTCGAGGCCTATGATACCGCGACGGACAGTTGGCAGGCGAAGTCAACGATGCCGACGGCGCGGGCCGGACTAGTCACAGGTGTAGCGGGAAGCAAACTCTACGCGATCGGTGGCTATGCATGTCTTGTGGGTTGCCCCCTAGGTAAAGTTGAGTCGTTCACCCCGTGATGGTCGCGAAATATCCGCGTTCGCGCGATGTCATAGAGCCGTCACATCGTTCGCACGCCGCGTTGAATAGTCTCAGCGGACAAGCGGCCAATATGATCGGACATAGCTGCTAGAATTGCAACCGTGACGCTCGATCGCGCTCTACCCTAATGATATGATTCCGAAGGACTTGATTCTCGAGACGACTCGCGTGCGTTTGACGCCGCTCTTAGCCGCCCACGCCGAAGACTTGCACTTGGCTGGAAACGATCCTGAAATATTCCGCTACACGAGACTTGCTGAGGATTTGTCCAGCGTTGAGAGCACGCTTGTGCGTCGCGTGCAGATCGCAGCCGATTCCGAGAATGTGCGATCAGAAATGGCAATTCGACGAATCGGCGGTGTCTACAAAGGCGCCTTTCGGAACTTCGCGTTTAGGGAGCAAGATCAAACCAATAGAGACCACATGATATTCAGCGTAATCGATTCCGAATGGGAAGAAGTCAAAGCGCGCCTAAAAGACTTGTTACGCTAGACGGCAGACTTCAGGTCTGCGTGGTTGCGTGAGCACGCTCGCAACATCAGATACGGTGTAAGGCCCACTGCGAGGCAACCGCATTCGAACGTGTACGGCGCAGCGTGGGAAAAAGCAGTTGGACTGCCCAAACCGGTCGTTATCTCTAGCCGGTCGCCGTGATCGATCGACGGGCCAAGCACGAGCTCTAGGTCTACTAATGTCCACGCGTGGGTTGATACTTGCAAATGAAGTCTCCAGTCATAGTTGTTATGACCCTCTTACCCCAAATGCAATAGAGGCACCCGGGACGACGCCGTCCCAGCGGAAGTGTGCGTCGGCCGCGACATCTCTCTGCATTGTTCTCCATCCGCGAACGATAACGAGGTGAGAAAGTTATGCTTCAAAGATTGTCAATCGTTGGCGCACTATTGGCGTGCCCGTGCCTCTCTACCGTCTCCGGATGCTCGGGCGGCCCGCATTCCTCGCTATTGCTTCATTCCGGCTTGACGAATATCGTGGGCGTGCCGCAAGCAGCCGGGAGTTGGACGACCAAGGCACCGATGCTGACGGCGAGGGAAGGCCTAGCAGTTGGCGTCCTCAACGGAATACTCTACGCCGTCGGCGGCTTTAGCAGTGATGGCCCGTTGAATACGGTTGAAGCCTACAATCCTGCGACCGATACGTGGACCACAAAGACACCTCTGCCGTCGACGCGCTGGCAACTGGCTGCAAGCGTCATCGGAGATCGACTCTACGTTGTCGGCGGCTGCTGCGACTACAACTTCAACGCCTTGAATACGGTTGATGCTTACAATCCTGTGACGGACAAGTGGACCCGCAAGGCATTCATGCCGACGGCTCGCCGTGTCCTGGCTGCGGGCACCCTCAGGGGCAGACTCTATGCGGTCGGCGGCTTCAGCGACGGCAATATCTTGGACGCTGCCGAGGCTTTCAATCCACAATAGCCACCACTCTGAGCATGCATTTCGTTGAACCAAAAAAGACCCTAGGCCGCTACTCGACAAGAAGAACATCGGTCCGAGGAGAACTCACATTCTCCCAGCGGACGGAGACCACATGAACAACTTCAACAAACTGACCGAGCGCGCCCAAGCCGCGGTCATGGGCGCGCAACACATCGCGCAGGATCGCAACGCCGCCGAGATCGACCCGCTGCACCTACTGGCAAGCTTGCTCGAAGATGCCGAAAGCGTGCCGGCCGTCGTCCTGCGGCAGATGGGCGTCGACACTGGGAGACTCATCGCGTCCGTCACCGCTGCGCTTGATGCGCGCGCGAAGGTATTCGGCGCCTCCGAACCCGGCGTCGGCCGGGATCTGCGCGACGTCCTGAGCCGGGCCGGCGAGGAGGCCCTCAACTTCAAAGACGAGTTCGTATCCACGGAGCACCTGCTGCTCGCGGTCGCGGATACGCCCGGCAGAAGTGAGGCGGCCGAATTGCTGAGAGCTGCCGGCGCGACGAAAGAGAAGATGCTTTCCGCCTTGGCCACCGTTCGCGGCAGCCAGCGCATCACAGATCAGAATCCGGAGGGCAAGTACCAGGCGCTCGAGCGCTACGGCCGCGATCTCACATCCCTTGCCCGCCAGAACAAGGTGGATCCGGTCATCGGGCGCGATGAGGAAATCCGCCGCGTCATACAAGTCCTATCCCGGCGCACGAAAAACAATCCTGTCTTGATCGGCGAGCCGGGCGTGGGCAAGACTGCGATCGTTGAAGGTCTCGCGCACCGCATCGTCCGAGGCGACGTGCCCGAGAGTCTGAAGAACCGCCGGATCGTCGCGCTCGATCTCGGTTCACTCATCGCGGGCGCCAAGTATCGCGGCGAATTCGAGGACCGGCTCAAAGCAGTCCTCAAAGAGATCACGCAAAGTCAGGGCGACGTTATTTTATTCATCGATGAACTCCATACCGTCGTCGGCGCCGGCGCCGCCGAGGGCGCGATGGATGCCTCGAATATGCTCAAACCCATGCTGGCCCGCGGTGAGCTGCACACCATCGGCGCCACCACGATCGACGAATACCGCAAATACATCGAAAAAGACGCCGCGTTGGAGCGGCGCTTCCAACCCGTCATGGTGGGCGAACCGAGCGTAGAGGACACGATTTCAATTCTGCGCGGCTTGCGCGAACGGTATGAAGTCCATCATCGCGTGAAGATCAAGGATTCCGCGCTCGTCGCGGCCGCCGTGCTTTCGCACCGTTACATCGCCGACCGGTTCTTGCCGGACAAAGCCATCGACTTGGTCGACGAAGCCGCGAGCAAGCTGCGCATGGAGATGGACTCGATGCCGGTCGAGCTCGACGAAGTGGAGCGCCGGTTGATGCAGCTCTCGATCGAACGGGAAGCGCTCAAAAAGGAAGTCGATCCAGCCTCGCGCGCGCGCTTGAACCACCTCGAAGACGAGGTCAAGGGCTTGCAAGAAAAGCGTGACAGCCTACGTAGCCGGTGGGAATCTGAGAAGGATGCGATGGGTGAGGTGAGCCGGATTAAGCAGCGCATGGAGGCCGCGAAGCTCCAGCTGCAGCGCGCCAAAGACGCGGTGGACTACGGCAAAGCGTCGGAGATCGAGTACGGCACGCTGCCGGAGCTGCAAAAACAATTGGACGCGGCCAACACCACCTCGGTTCACGCCAACGGCAAGATGTTCAAAGAGGAAGTCGACGAGCACGATATCGCTGACGTGGTCGGCAAGTGGACCGGCATTCCGGTAAGCAAACTTCTCGAAGGCGAAGTGCAGAAGCTGCTCCACATGGAGGAGCGGCTGCACGAGCGCGTCATCGGCCAGGACGAAGCGGTGACGGCGGTCTCGACTGCGGTCCGTCGCGCGCGCGCGGGATTGCAGGACCCCGACCGGCCTTTGGGTTCGTTCATATTCCTCGGGCCCACGGGCGTTGGCAAGACGGAGCTCGCGCGAGCCCTGGCGGCATTCCTGTTCGACGACGAACACGCGATGATCCGCATCGACATGTCGGAATATATGGAAAAACATGCGGTCTCGCGTTTGATCGGCGCGCCGCCCGGTTATGTGGGCTACGACGAAGGTGGACAATTGACCGAAGCGGTTCGGCGCCGCCCATACTGCGTGGTCTTGTTCGACGAGATCGAAAAGGCGCATCCGGACGTCTTCAACGTCATGCTGCAGATCCTCGACGACGGCCGCCTCACCGACGGTCAGGGCCGCACCGTGGATTTCAAGAACGCCGTCTTGATCATGACGAGCAATATCGGCTCATCGGCCATCTCGGAGCTCGCGGGTGATGAAACGGCACTGCGCGCAAAGGTCATGGAAGCGATGCGGGAACATTTCCGGCCGGAGTTCCTGAACCGTCTCGACGAGATCATCATCTTCAAGTCGTTGACGCTCGAGGACATCAAGCGCATCGTCGACATCCAGCTCGCGAGTCTCACAAAACGTCTCGCGACGCGCGGGATCACCATGCACCTGTCCGACGGCGCCAAAGCTCTGCTCGCGCATCACGGCTACGATCCGGTCTACGGCGCTCGCCCGCTCAAACGCGCGCTGCAAAAGGAGATCGTCGATCCGCTTGCACTGCGCGTGCTGAGCGGTGAATTCGTCGACGGCGACATCGTCGACGTCGAGCTCGATCAGGGCGAGATCGTTTTCCGTAAGGCCCAAAAAGCCAAGGCCTTGAATTGACGCCGGCCGCGCGGATCCGCCCGCGACGCCCCGAACGCGCCCGTCATCCGTGGATCTTCGAAGGTGAAGTGGCCGAACTTCCCGCGGGAGTCGCGGACGGCGAGGTCGTCACGGTGCTCGATCACCGCGGTGCGTTTTTCGCGCGCGCCTACTGCAACCGGAAATCGAAGATCGTTCTCCGCGTGCTGACGTGGGTAGACGAACCGGTCGACGCCGCATGGTGGCGGCGGCGGATAAACGACGCCGTCGCGCGCCGCGGCATGCAGCCGGTC
Source organism: Candidatus Eremiobacteraceae bacterium (assembly GCA_036511855.1). Lineage (NCBI taxonomy): Bacteria > Bacillati > Vulcanimicrobiota > Vulcanimicrobiia > Candidatus Eremiobacterales > Candidatus Eremiobacteraceae > Candidatus Eremiobacteraceae bacterium. Next base: position 6,099 of record DATCBN010000027.1, read on the forward strand.
GACGCCGGCGTGCGGTTGGTCAATGCTGAAGGCGACGGGCTTCCCGGCTTGGTCGTCGACAAGTACGGCGCGTGGCTTGCCGTGCAGATCTCCACCCTCGGGGTTGAGTCCGCGCGGGAGGCGGTCGTCGCCGCCTTACGTGCTTCGTGCTCTCCCGAAGGCATTTTCGAACGCAGCGATCTGCCGGAGCGAGAGCTCGAGGGGCTTGCCCGGCGCACCGGCGTGATGGCCGGCGCGCCGCCGCCGCCAGAACTTGAGATCGTCGAAGGGCGCGCACGCCTGAAAGTCGATATCGCCGGCGGGCAAAAGACGGGCCTGTTCCTTGATCAGCGGTTGAATCGTGCCGCCGCTGCCGCATATTCGGCAGGTCGTACGGTGCTCAATTGCTTCGCGTATTCGGGCGGCTTCAGCGTGCACGCAGCACTAGCCGGAGCCGCCGAAGTCACGAGCGTGGACATCTCCGCTGAGGCATGCCGTCTCGCGCGCGAGAACATGGCGCGCAATGGGTTTGCCGAGGCGCCGGTCATCGAGGCGAACTGCTTCAACTATCTTCGCGATGCAAGTGACGCCGGGCGCACTTTCGGTCAGATCATCCTCGACCCGCCGGCGTTCGCGCGCGGCAAAAGCACGGCCGAGGCCGCCTCTCGCGGCTACAAAGAGATCAACCTTCGTGCGATCAAAATGCTCGAACCCGGCGGCGTCCTCGTGACGTGCTCGTGCTCGCGTCCGCTGACGCCGCGCGATTTCCTTGGGCTCGTCTGGAGCGCGGCACTGGACGCGGGCCGCGAGCTGCAGATCGTCGAGGAACGGGGGCAACCGACCGACCACCCTGCGCTCCTCAATGCACCGGAAACGTCATATCTCAAATGCATCATATTGAGGGCTATTTAGCGCCTCACGTGTGACGGCGGTCATGCTACAAGTTGGCTCCAGCCGCTGTCCTAAACATATGTATATTGAAAAGTCGCAATGCCTTGCATTTAGAGGCGTTGAGCCGTCACACTTCCCTCAAAACACGTGCGGAACGGCTCGTTCCGCTCCGACCACAAGAAGCATGAAGAAGAGCTTGGGTTCAACACGCCATCGCAGCCGAGGTTCCATGTTGCTGGAGACGCTCGTCTCGGCCATGATACTGACGTTCGCCTCGATGGCATTTGGAAGCGGCATGATTGCGGCTACCAAAGGTCAAGATACGGCAGCGACCCATGCCCGATCGACCGAGATCGCCAACTACCTACTCGAGTACGCGCGCCGCGATCCCAATTTCTGGAACGCAGGCGTCGAATACGTCGGCTCGAGCTGCACGATCAACTGTTGGAACATCACCGGCCCGCCCGATCCGAATACCGGAACGGCGCTGCCCGCCTATAACGACACGTACAGCATTTTACCGGCGAACGAACATCCCGGATTCAATTCGCCAAATCTGCCCGCCGGCTTGAACTGGACGTACAGATATCAGTGGAAAGCCGACTATCTTCGCGACAGCGCCGGAAACATCGTCAGCCCTCTCGACGCGACGATCACCATCTGGGTCTTCACGCATGAAGTACTCAACGGCGCCGCCCAAAACAACGTCTATACCGTCACCGGCATGACCCGGAGCAATTGAACATGCGGACGATAGCTGGCCGGACTAAAGCGCGCGGCTTCACCCTGATCGAGCTGATGGTCGCGATGTCGATCCTCGGCTTAGTCATGACTCTGGCAGTGGCAGAGTTCACGCAAGCGTGGAAGCACTATTCCAAGACCACCGTCGACATCACCGGCGAAACGCAGGCGCGAGCCGCGATGGCCTTGGTCACGCAGTCGCTGCGTCAAGCGGCGATGCCGGCAGGAACCGCGGCGATCTCGCCGGTGTCGTCACCAGACTGCATCGCCGCCGGCGGGTGCACGAACCCCTACCCAACCGCCGCGCCGACGACCGGATTACAGTTCGAGATGGTGGACGACCCCTCGATCACCAGCGCTGATCCGAACCAGTTGCACTACGGCAATGACGTGATTGGGCTGAATCCGGCGATACCGGGCGTGAACGGGTCCGACCTCATCGAGACCGTGACCGATGTCAGCACCGGAACTGTCAAAATCGTTCGAACGCTTGCAAAAAATGTCACGGTCTTCACCGTTGCCGCGACGTCGTCGGGAAGCTACAACGTGACGATTCAAGTGTCGCCCCCGCACCGCGCCGACCAGTTATCGGCGCCCTTTACCCTGTCGAGCGACGTTTTCATCAGCTACTTCAAGCCAAACAAGTAAAGGTACGGACATCGTGAAAAAGTTAGCCGGAGTTCAACGACCGAAGCGCGGCATGGCGCTCATCTTGACGATGCTGATCGTGCTCGTTATGCTCGTGCTTGTGGGATCGATGCTTAGCATCATCACCGGCGAGCTCAGCAGCGTGAGCTTCGCCGGTTTCGACAACAGGGCGCTCTACTCGGCCGATGCCGGCGTTCAGTTCGCACAGCAGCAGATCGACAACTATGCCGCGAACAACGCCACGCCGCCGCCAGGCTCGACGTGGACTCAGACTTTGCCGGCAGATCCGTCAGGCAAGACCGCGACGTTCACGGTTGTGATGGATCCGACCCCGTACTTGCGCAACGGCAACCTGTACTACCTGGTGCACTCAGAAGGCAAAGCGCCGGGCGGCGGCGACCGCAAGGTCGATGCCATCCTGGAAGTGCAGTCGTACACGCACTATGCGTACTACACGTATCAGAACGCCAATGGGAACTACTTCGTCAGCGGCATCAACTCGTTCGACGGGCCCGTCTACCTGCAGGGCACGAACAATAAGCTGAACTTCCAGTGGTACAACATCAACAAGCCGATATTCTTGAGCACCGCGATCATCGCCGGGAACTACGGGTTCTCGCCGAGCGCACCGACCACAAATTCGCAGTGGACACAAGTCATCGCCGGTGGTTCAGCCAGCCTCACGCAGACGACCACGGCCGGCTACGTATCGTATCCGCCGATCGGCAGCACCTATATCGCCGCAAACCAGGCGTTCAACGGGACCTCCGGAGCTTCGTCGCTGCCGGCGCCCGCCACAAAAGACGTGTACATGAACGGCGGCCTCGCCAAGAGCGGCTCGGGCGCATTGACATCGGGCATATTCATCAACGGCAATGTGAACATCTCGATGGCTTCGACCACCGCCACAAACGAAATATTCACGTTCACCCCGGTGACGGCAGCCGAGCTGGTTCCGTATAACTCCTCTTACACGGGCGACAACACGAACACGATCCCCTACACAGTGACCATTACCGTCGACTACGGCGCTAATACCACGAAAGTCTTGGAAAACGGCACGACTGTCACCTACACCGGCGTGCCGCAGAATCAACCCACCGGTAGCACGGCAACGCAAAATGGTTCGATCTTCGTCAACGGCAACGTCGATTCGATCTCGGGCGTCCTCAATGGACAGTACACGATAGCCGTCCCTGACATCCAGACCTCCAGCACCACAAACGTCGATGACATCGTCGTTACGAACAACATCACATACAAAGCCGATCCGACGCTGGGCGCAAGCGACGACGTCCTCGGCTTGATGTGCGACAACTTCAACCTCGGACCGGCGAGCATCACGCCGAGCGTGCTCAAGATCCAGTCCGATATCATCGCGGGCAATCAGTACGAGGCCTTGCACAACCAGACGGATGGCGGATTCGGCACCGTTGACAGCGTCGGCTCCCTACCGCTCAAGACGTCAGTCAATATCTACGGCAGCCTCGTCCAGAACGAAGTGAAGCCGCTCGGCCAGTTCAGTTCTGGGTCCGGCCTTCTGATCAAGGGTTGGAGCGACACGTACAACTACGACACGCGTCAAATGACGCCGCCCGACTGGCCGACGCTTGGCACCGGCCTCGTCGCGTGGAAAGACGCAGGCTCCCCGATCTACTAGATTCGCAATTGAACTAGAGAAACCGTACTAGGACAAGCATCGCTTGCCCTAGTTTTTTTCCCGTATTAGGGTGAGCATCGCTCACCCAATGGGCAAGCGATGCTTGCCCTAGTTTTCTTGTTCCCGTACTAGGGTGAGCATCGCTCACCCAATGGGCAAGCGATGCTTGCCCTAGTACAGTTGCCCTCCTATGGACCGACCGTGGTTCGCTGTGAGATCGTGATGATCGGACTGCCATGGTTCGTATTGATGGTGACGACGCGATCCGCACGCCCGTCATCGCTCACCCATTCGTAGGAAACAGTGATCTCGCGGCCGACGCTCAGACGATTTGATTGTGCGCCGGCCGGCGCGTGCGCCTTGTACCACGCGTCGACTAGTGCGAACGCAGCGTTTGCGTCCAGCGTCGTGATCGCGGTCGAGCCGTGCGCATCTGAATCCGAAAAGCTGCCGATACCGGACGACTGCGTCGCGCCGGGATAGAGCGGCACGTGTAGAGTTTTCGGGTCAACAGCGCCGCGGCCGATGCTGACGATTCCGTGTCTGTCGGCGATTCGAATCGTGGGCATGGCCGGCGGGGACGTCGGCGCGGGACCCGTCACCATCGGCACGGAACCCGCCGCTGTCGCTGCCGGGGCCGTGGTGCTCGTAACTTGAACGGGCGCCCGCGCGCAAGCGTCTAGGATGAGGACGCCGAGCACGGCTGCGGCGGCAATCCTTGCTAGAGCGTTATCACGAATCTTTTTTCACCCGGTGCGTGAGCGTGATGGTGGTCTTGTCTTTCTCGCCGTTGATCATGACGGTGCTCTGATCTTTGTCCGAGTCTTTGCCGACGGTGAATACCGCAGACGCCGTATCGCCGCTCTTCACGTTCATCGATTCGGCATTGGCAGGCATCTTGGACTTGTACCACGCCTCCACTTTGTCGTACGGATCGGAGGTCGTCAGCGTCACCATTTCTCCGCCGCCTTCTTTGGACTGCATGGCCCATCCGCCGCCCTCTGCGGTCGATGCACCCGGATAGACCGGCAAGCCGAGTGACGCCGGATCGACGGCGTTCTGGCCCACTTTCATGCTGCCACCCTGCGTGGTGATGGTGGTCGTCTTATCCGCACCGGTATCGGTGGTCACGGTTTCGCCGCCACTCGTGACGACGGTCGTCTTGTGACCCGACGAACAACCGGCAAGCGTGACAACGGCAACGGCGATAGCCGCGAGTTTGTACGTCCGCATTCGATCTCTCCTCAGTGCCGGCGAAGCAAGAGCCGGAATTCACCCGCTCGTTCGCGTGCACGTCTGCGCCGGCCTTGCGGCCAAAGGTCACTCTCGCGCGGCGGCGCAGAATTCTTCGAAATGGGCCGCGTCCGGTGCGTTCGTGAAGAGGCTGACGACGGTCGCCACCAGTGCGTTGACGGCCATTCCCACGAGGCCGGGATTGAGGCCGTAAATCTTCATGCCGAAAGCGCCCGTCGCCACGAGCACCGCGAGACCTGCCACGATGCCGGCCCCGATGCCCCACGCGCTGGCCCTGCGCCACGAGAATCCCATCACGACGCCGGGTACGAATTGCGCGATGCCGTTGTAGGCGTAGAGAAGAAGATTTACGAGATACGTGTTGAGCACGAACCACAAGCCGAGTGCGAGCAGCGCGACGGCCATCACGAGCGCTCTTGTCAGCGCGGTGCGCGAGCGGTCGTCGGTGCACGCGCCGAAGATGTCGCTCACCACGTTTTTTGCGACAATGCTGGCGCCGGCAAGAAGCTGGGCCGTGACCGGCACGAGCGCCGCCAGTGCGCCGGCTGCGGCAACGACGCCAAGCAACCACGCCGGATACTGGTTCCGGACGACGAGCATGAAGGCTTGGTCGGCGGCAGCTCCTTTCAGGCCCGGCAGCGCGATGAGCGCCGCGAAGCCGGCGAAGAGCACGAACAGCACCATCAAGCTATACGCCGGCAAGAAGATCGCGTTGCGGCGCAGCGCATCACCGTTCTTCGCGCTATAGGTGGCAGCCATGCCCTGAGGCCATAAGAAGAATCCAAGCGCCGAGACGACGACCGCACCGACGAACCATTCGACGCCGTGCGGCGCAGTACCGGGAGCGAGGGTAAGCCAGCCGGGATGCGCGGTCTCGACTGCGCGCAGCGTGCCCTCCCACCCGCCGGCAATGCGTTGCGGCAGCGCGATGCCGGCGAAGACGACGACGACCACGACGAGCGCGTCCTTTAGAATGCTAGCCCACGCCGTGCCGCGTAAACCGGTGGCGAATACGAACGCGGCGATCAAAAGCAACGCGATGGCAACGGCGCCCTTGGGCTCGAACGCGCCGAACCCGGCGATAGTCAGAAGCACCTGCAGTCCGGTCAGCTGCAGAGTGACGTAAGGAACGAGCGAGACAAAGCCGACAAGCGTCACGAGCCCCGCAAGCGCGACGCTGCGATAACGGACCCGGAAGAAATCGGGGCCCGTGAGCATTCCGTATCTTTCACCGACGGCTCTGATCTTCGGCGTCAGGAAGAAGCCGATCGCATATGCCACCGGGCCGTAGCACAAAATATAAAAGCAAGGCGCTCCCAGTCCGTACGCATATCCGGCTGCGCCCAGAAACGTGAACGATGTGTAGATCTCGCCGGCCATCAGGAGCCAGAGCAGCAGCGACCCGAACGAACGGCCGCCGACCATGTACTCGAGCGGTGATTTTAAACGGCCGCGCGCGCCGCAGATGCCGAGTACGGCGGCCGCGATCACCGCGATCGCCACGATGCCGAGCGCGACGGCTGCCGGCGTCATACGCGCTGTTGCAGCCGGAAGGCGGCGTAGAGCATGAACGGCGTGGCCAGAACCCAGGCCACGATCCAGACGAGCAGAAACGGCGCGCCGCCAAGACTAGGTTCGAAACGGTTCACGAATGGAATCGCAAGCGAGAGCGCGAGCGTGGGAATCGCGGCAAGCACAAGTGGCGCTATTCGTCTGCCCATCTCGTGCCTGCTACGCGCGGTGCGGCGCGAGTGCCGCCGCGACGATGCGCTCCTGTTCCACCGCATGCGCGCCAGGGTATCCTTCGCTCGGACTCGCGCGGTCTGGCCGGCCCTCATAGTCGAATGCGATGTTGAGCGGCTGCAGTTTCTCGCGGATTCGCCGTGAGACAAACGCGCGCGCTCCCATGTTGCGCGGCTCCTCTTGCACCCACGTGACTCGTTTGACGTCCGGATAGGATCGGACCAGCCCCATCACGGCTTCGAGCGGGAACGGCTCGAGCATCTCGACGCGCACGATGCTCAGGTCCTTCGCCTCCGCGCGTTTTGCGTTTGCGATCAGGTCGTAGTAGATCTTTCCGCTGCACAAGATGAGACGCCGGATGCCTTTGCGGACCTTCACGGTCGGGTCGTCGAGAATCGGCGCCAACGCGCCGTCGGCGAGGTCTTCGAGCCGAGACGTCGCCACCTTCAGCCGCAAAAGGCTTTTCGGCGTCATGATGACGAGCGGGCGCGCCTTGGTGCCGAGCGCCTGATCCCGCAGCAGATGGAAGTACTGCGCCGGTGTCGTGCAATTGGCGATGCGGATGTTGCCGTCGCTCGCGAGCTGCAGAAAGCGCTCGAGCCGCGCACTGGAATGTTCGGGTCCGGCGCCCTCGTAGGCGTGCGGCAGCAACAGCGTGAGGCGCGAGGTCTGCCCCCACTTCGCCATGCCTGCCGAGATGAATTGGTCGATGACGATCTGTGCGCCGTTCGCAAAGTCGCCGAATTGCGCTTCCCAGACCACAAGGGCGTTCGGAGCTGCAGTGCTGTAGCCGTATTCGAATGCTAGACAGGCGTACTCCGAGAGCGGGCTGTTGTACACTTCGAACGATGCGCGAGCGCCGCGAAGGTGCTGCATCGGAACGTAGGCCGCGCCTGTTTTCTCGTCGTGCAAGACAGAATGGCGGTGGCTGAACGTTCCGCGCTCGGTGTCTTGGCCGGTGAGCCGCACGGGAACGCCTTGCATGACGAGCGTAGCGAACGCAAGCGCCTCGCCCGTGGCCCAGTCGATCTCGCCGCCCGGATCGAGTGAGGTCCGGCGTCGATCCAACTGCTTCACCAATTTCGGATGGACCGTGAAGCCTTCCGGCGCAGCGAGCAGCTGCAGATTGAGGCCTCGCAGCACGTCCGCCGCAACGCGGGTAGCAGGCGCACTGTGCGGCGCTCCGTTTTGCGGCCGCTTGCCTGGATCGAGCGAGCCGTGTTCCTTGATGCGTTCTTTGACGTTCGCATGTGCCTCGGCGACACGCTGGTAGGCCGTATCGTAGCGTTGCTGCGCATCGGCTTTTGTCGTGATGCCTTCCACGATCAGACGCTCGGCGAAAAGGTCGCGCACGGTTGGGTGGCCGGCGATCGTCGCGTACATGAGCGGCTGCGTGTACGCAGGCTCGTCGGCCTCATTGTGGCCGAAACGCCTGTATCCGATGAGGTCGATGAGCACGTCGCGTTTGAACTTGCGCCTGAAGTTGACGGCGAGCGTCACCGCGCCGATGCACGCCTCGATATCGTCGGCATTGACGTGGATGACCGGAACGTCGGTGCCTTTGGCGAGGTCGCTCGCGTAGCGCGTGGAGCGGTCGTCGGATGGTTCGGTGGTGAAAGCGATCTGATTGTTCGCGATGAGGTGGACCGTGCCGCCGACGGTATATCCGCGCAGCGCCTGCATGTTGAGCACTTCTGCGACGACGCCTTGGCCTGTGAACGCCGCATCACCGTGCACGAGCAACGGCACGGCGCGCGAAGCGTCCGTGGTGGAGATATTCGACGTGCGGTCGGTCTGGTCGGCGCGAGTGCGGCCGATGACGACTCCGTCAACCGCCTCGAGGTGGCTGGGATTGTTGACGAGCACGACGTCGATGGATTTCCCGTCGCTCGTCGCGTACGTGCCCTGCGCCCCTTGATGATACTTGACGTCACCCGTCACATCGCCTTGGATGTCGCCGCCTCGCAGCTCTGCCTGTTCGAATTCCAACAGCACTTCTTCGTACGGCCGGTCGACCACGTGCGTGATGAGCGAAAGGCGGCCGCGGTGCGCCGTGCCGATCTCGATCTTGTGGACGCCGTCATCGGCCAACAGGTGCAGCAGCTCCTCGAGGATGGGCACCATCGCATCGAGGCCCTCGATCGAGAACGTCTTCTGGCCGAGGAACGCCTTGCGCAAGTAGCGTTCGAATGCTTCGACGCGCGTGAGGCGGTCGAGGAGTTCGAGTTTGCGCTCTCGAGGGAGCGTCCTTACGTGCGCCCCCGACTCGATCTCGCGCCGCAGCCACGACCGTTGCTCGTGGCTCGTGATGTGCTCGACTTCGTACGCGATGGTCGAGCAATAGATCTTGCGCAGGTTCTCGAGCACGTCCACCAGATTGTCGCCTGGCGCATACGTCCGCACGGTCGCGGCCGGCACGAGACGCGCGGCGGCTTCATCGAGCGCCAACGATGTCGATTCCAGGACGGGATCGCCTTCCTGCGGGCCGCCGAGCGGGTCGAGCGTGGCGGCGGTGTGCCCGTGTGTGCGAATGCGGCTGATCATCGACATGCCTGCCGCCGCTGCCATCGCAAGCGACATCGCATCGGCGTCCAGGCCGGGTTTTCCATCGCTGGGCTTCGGACGGATTTGCCCGGACGCTTCGCCGGACGGCGCGGGAGTCGTAGCCGAGAGCGCAACGCCGAGGGAGGCTGCGATTTCGTCGTAAAATCCGTTCGCGCCGCCGAGCAGTTGATCGATGCGGCGTAGGAATTCGCCGGATTCGGCGCCTTGGATGATGCGATGATCGTAGGTGCTCGTCAGCGTCATCACTTTCGTGATGCCAAGCTCGGTCAAGCGGTCGGCGGCGACGGTGGCAAACCCCGGCGGATAGCCGATGGCGCCGGACGCGACGATGGTGCCCTGGCCGGTCATCAAGCGCGGCACCGACGCGACGGTGCCGATCCCACCCGGGTTTGTGAGCGTGATCGTGGCGCCGGAAAAATCGTCCGGCATGAGTTTGCCGTCGCGCGCTTTGGCGACCAGCGCCTCGTAGCCGGCGAAAAAAGATTTGAAGTCGAGCGACGCCGCGTCGCGGATCACCGGCACCACCAAGAAACGGGAACCGTCTTTGCGCTGCGTATCGACCGCCAGGCCGAGGTGCACGCCGCGCGTGACGCGCTCGGGACCCTGCGGACCGCGGCGGAACGAGGTGACCATTGCCGGCGTGGTCTTGGCGGCCCGCGCGAGCGCGAACGCGATGAGATGGGTGTACGAAAGCTTTTCTTTGCGGGCCGCCGATTTCAGCGCTGCGTTGAGCGCGAGTCGCCGTTCGTCCAAGACCCCGACGCCGACTGTCCGAAGACTCGTCGCGGTGGGGATCGCGAGGCTCTGCTCCATCGCTGCGGCGAGCGAAGCAGCTGGACCCTTTAGCTCGGTGACCGTCGCGCCAGGCTCCGGCGGTCGCGGACGAATTTGTTCCACCGGCGCAGGCGGCGCAGACGACTCGACGTCGCTGCGGCGGATGACGCCGGCCGGACCGCTCCCGCTGACTTTGGACAAGTCGACGCCATTCTCGCGCGCAAGGCGGCGCACGCCGGGCGGCGCGTGAATCGCCGGCGCTGGATGTTTCCCGTCCGGCGCGGAGATCGTTGCGGGCGGGCTTGCCTTGACGGCCGTGGCTGCGGCCGCCGGCGCAGCCGGCTGCGGCGCTGCAGAAGAGTCGGCGGGCGGCGGCGCTGCATGCGAAGTCGCCGCCACGGCAGATTCAGCGCCGATCTCGCACAACGGCGCGCCGATCGCGATCGTCTCGCCTACCTTTGCGAAGACGTGAAGCAAGTAGCCGCCGACGGGAGACGGGATCTCGACCTTCCCGTCACCGCTGACGATGTCGACGATGACATCGTCACGTTCGATAAGGTCGCCTTCACGTTTATGCCACGACCCGACAGTGGCTTTGCTGATCGATTCGCCGACCGCGGGCATCTCCACGATCGTGGACGTGGCATTGGCGGCAGCAGCGGGTTTTGAAGCCGGCGCAGCGCCGGCCGGCTCGATCTCCGCGAGCAGCGCGCCCACCGAGACCGTGTCGCCGTCTTTCACAAGGAAGCGTTTGATGCGGCCGGCAGCCGGCGCCGAGATCTCGACGTCGACTTTGTCCGTGGTGACGTCGATGACGGTCTCGCCGGCTTCGACCATATCGCCGGGTGACTTGCGAAGAGCGGTGATGGTGCCTTCGGTTACCGATTCACCCATCGAGGGAAGGACGACTGGCAGCAGGGCTTCGCGCACTCACTACTCCTGGTGTTTTCGCATGCTGCGCCCGGCTCGCCGCGAAAAAGGCTCGGCGTCCGCGCACACTTATGGTTTCAATTCCCTACCGCACATAAGAACCCCCGTTGACATCGATGGTGGCACCGTTGAGGTAGTCGGCCATCGGCGATGCGAGAAAGGCGACAATACCTGCGACGTCATTCGGCTCTCCCACCCGACCGATCGGGATTTCGGCGACGATCTCGTCGCGCCGCGTGGCGAGATCGTGTGCGGCCATTTCGGTTTCGATAAAGCCCGGTGCGACCGCGAACGCCAGCACGCCGTCTTTCGAGCACGACCGCGCGATCGACTTCGTGAGATTGACGAGAGCGGCTTTGCTGGCACCGTAATCGGCGTACTCCAGTTCGCCTCGATGAGCCGCGCGCGACGCGATGTTGATGATCTTGCCGCCGCCGTTTGCGCGCATGTGGCGCATCGCCGCCCACGAAAGATCGGCCGCGCCGAAAAGGTTGATGTCGAACGTCCGCCGCCATCCGGCGCGCCATGCCGCGAAGTCCTCGCCGTCGAACGGATTCGTGTCAAACGTGCCGGCATTGTTGATCAGAGTGTGCAAGCCGCCAAAGCGCAAGACGCAGGCGCCGACAAGATCGGGCAACGCAGCGCCGTCGGCGAGATCGCATTGCGCGCACGCGACGCGCTCGCCCAACTCATCCGCCAACGCATGCGCTTCATCGCGGCGGCTCGCGAAGGTGAAGAAGACCGACGCGCCCGCTACATTGAGCTTGCGCACGATCGAGGCGCCGATGCCTCGCGATCCGCCGGTGACCAAGACGATGGAGCCGGTCAAATCGATAGTGAGCATCACAGCGATCCTCGCAGGTGGCGCATCCACGACGTCAACCTGGGATCGATGTACGACGCGTCGGAGCGGTCGGGTTGCGGCTCAGGCGTCGTGTAGAGCACGATCGCGTAGCGGCGTCCTTGTGAAGTCACGAGGATGCCGGCGTCGTGACTCTGTTCGTCCGTCTCGCCGGTCTTATGCATGAAGCGGTCGCCCGGCAAGAGGCCAAGCACAAGTTTATCGTTGTGGACGCAGCGCTCGAGGATCGCTCGCTGCTCCGCCGCTTCCGAGACCATGTCGAGCGCGATGACTGCGAGCAGCCACGCGGTCTCTTCGGGTGGCAATCGGTTGCGGCCGACGGTCTCGGGATCGGCGATGAGCGGTTCGGAGCCCGACAGCTTGCGGCCCATAAGAAACGTCGCAAGCCCGAGCTCGCGCATGTATGCGGTCACGTTCTCCCGTCGCAACACGTCCAACATCTGGTTCGTCGCGATGTTGTCGGATCGTGTGATCATCAACTCGACCAACTCCTGCACCGTTGCTCGGTATCCGGGGACGAACGGCGTGGGCTCCGCCGTCGTCGTCAGATTCGCGCCGCTGATGGATACCGCTTGATCGCGCGTCAACGCGCCGGCAGCGTACTGATGAAACGCTTCGGCCATCACCGCGATTTTTATCACGCTGGCGGGGTAGATATCGGCGGCGGCGCGATACGAGCCGCAGCACATCCGATCGAGATCGATGACGCACGCGTATCCGATAGCTTGAAGCGACGAGGCGGCCAGCGCGGCAGAGATGCGATCGTCGAGATCGTGGTCCGGCGACAAAACGAGGCGCGTGGTCAAGGGTGACGTTCCGCGACGGTCCATCCGCCCGAATCGTACGTGTCGGCGAACTTCAGACCGATCCGGGAGAATAGGACGTGCGCATCCCATTCGACGTTCGCTTCGTAGTGCTGCACGCCCGGCATCCCAGCCGTGACGTCGAATTCTGCGTTGCCGTGCAGCACGTACGATGCCGGGTGGAAGCCTTTCGCTTGCAGATCCGATGCAGGCTGTGCGACGCCGGCGCCGCTCACGTTGATCAGCGCGATCTGATGACCGTTGCGGTCCGCCAAACCCGTGAGCGTGTTCGTGAACGTCATCGTACCTTGGCCGAGCGACCGGTCCAGACTGACCGGCCGGCTGAAGGTCCAAGCTTGGCCGACGCGCAGCGGAGCGGCCGGCAGTTCGTCGAGCGCGCCGTCGCCCGCATCGGCTAAGCGTTCGACCGCGGGGGTGCGCACGCCGTTGCTTGCCAGGTCGCCCGCGTAGTGATCGTGGCGAGTCACGACCGATTTGTCCTTCGGGTTGGTTCCCCCATAACGGCGCAGACTCGTCATATCCTCCTCTATGTGCCCGCCTGCCGGCGAGATCTCGATCGATGCCGTGATCGTGTCGATCAGCGTCGTCGGTGCGACTCGGTCACCGAGCAGCGACATCAGAGCGTGATTCATGTCGTACGTGATGATGTGGACGGCTGTGCGCGCGACCGTGACGTGGGCGTTTGGCGAAAGGTGCAATGCGAGCTGCACCGGTTCATCGGCCGGCGCCGCCATCGCCGTACTCGTGTAGGCTGCGACAATGCACGTGAGCACAAGCGCAGCGGACCGACGAATACGATGAGGCATCGGTGGCCAATTCGCAGAACTCGCCCGCATGCCATGCAGGATGCGATCGCTGCTCGGCGCCGCCCTCGCGGCGATGCTCTCGGCGGGCGCCGCCGCGCCGGCGCGAGCGTTCGACACCTTTCCGTTGCCGCCCGGATGGCCCGCGTATTCGACGACGCGCACTGCGCAAGAACAGATCGGACCGGGCGTTTCGTACGAGCACTGGGCGTTAAGCGGCGCTCAAGCGCTCGCCGCCGCATCGGGCGGCAAAGCGGACGCACCGCTTTCGATCTCGATCATCACCGTCGATTTGACAAACCCATTCGTCGCGCTCAGCGCCGCTTCGCAAAGCGGTGTCGTGCAAGGTCCGGGCGCGCGTCTTTCCACGATCGCGGATTCGATTGCCGCACAAGCCGGGATCAACGGCGATTATTTCGACATCGGCGGCACCGGTGCGCCGCTCAACGCGCTGGTCGTCGGCGGTCGGCTCTTGCATCAACCAAGCAACGCGGCGGTATTCCTCGTCGACACCGATAAGCGGCCCCATCTAGGGCCGTTGACGTGGCGTGCAACCGTCACGCCGGCCGATAATTCACCGCTGTCGATCTCAAGTCTGAACGATTGGACCGCGTCCACGCGACTCGCGATGCTCACCGATCAACTCGGAAATGCCAACGCGTACGGCGCGACGGAAGCGGTGCTCAAGCCTGCCGGCAGCGCCGGTGCGTTCACCGTTGTGTCGGTCGCCGAAAATCTCGCGACGCTGGCCTCGCTAGCGCAGGGCGAGATCGGCATCGCGGGGCACGGCGACGCCGCAGCTTCGATCGCGGCTGCATTTTCGCCGGACGACACCGTCGACGTTAGCTACGACGGCGATCCACCGCTCGCGTCTATCGCGTCGGCGGTTGGAGGCGGTCCACTGCTCGTACGCGGCGGCGCGGTCTATGACGATCCGGCCGCGCCGGCACCTGAGGAATCGAACGTCCGCTATCCGTTGACCGGCGCCGGTCTCTCGGCGAACGGCGCCACGCTATGGCTCGTGGTGGTCGACGGCCGCCGGCCCGGCGTCTCCGTCGGCATCACGCGGCCGATGTTCGGCGCGCTCTTCATCGCGCTCGGCGCCGCCGACGCGATGGCGTTCGACAGCGGCGGTTCGAGCGAAATGGTCGTGCGTCATGCGGGTGATCCGGGGGTCAGCGTCGTGACGACTCCGTCAGACGGCCGCGAGCGGGCCATCGCGGATGGGCTCTTCGTCGTCAACACGGCGCAAGCGGGCCCGATCGCGCAACTCGTGCTGCGAGCTCCAGCACCGGTCGTGCTGCTCGGCAGCAGGTTCGCCGTGCGTGCAGAAGCCGTCGACGGAAACCTTCAGCCGGTCAGCGTCGCGCCCGCATCGCTGACGTGGCGAGCCGATCCCGCAGGCGCACTGACGCAAGACAATTCGGGCGGCTTTGTCGCGCGCGTTCCCGGCGATGCGACGATCACGGCGGCGAGCGGCACGATTTCGGCGACGTTGGCGGTGAACGTCGCCGCGTCGATCGCCGGTTTGACGATTTCCGGTTATGGAATCGAAGTTCCGACCGGAGCGAAGGTTCCGCTTATAGCCAATGCAACGGACGCTCAGGGAAGGCCGGTCGTGTTCGACGCCGATGCGCTCACGTGGTCGGCTAGCAGCGGCGCGTCGATCACGCCGTCGGGAGTCCTCGTCGCGGGCTCGGCTGCGGCTGCGGTCACGGTGCATGCACAGGCAGGCGGCGCTCGAGCCTCGGCGCTCGTCAACATCGGAGATCACGTCGCAGCGCTGCAGCGCATCTTGCCTGTCAGTCCGGCGGTTGGCGCATGGCGCTTTTCCCCGTCGTCAAGCGCAGTTGACGGCGCGCTGGACGAGCAGCCAGCGCCCGACGGCTCCCAGAGCACTCGATTGTCTTTCCGGTTCCCGGCTGCCGGCTCGACGCGCGCGGCGTACCTGGTGAACGACTTCGCAATTCCGGGCGTGCCGGTCGCGCTCGCGTGCGACGTCTACGGCGACGGCAACGGCGAATGGATCCGCGCGTCATACCGCAACGCCGACGGCATCATCGACAGCGTGACGCTCGCGCGCCATGTCGATTGGACAGGATGGCGGACTGTGCGCGCAGACCTCCTGCCCCAAGTGAGGTTCCCGGTGGCCATCACGCGTCTCTACGTGGCGCAGGCGGACAAGCGCGCGGCAAGCGGCGAGCTATGGCTGCGCAATCTTGCGGCGGTCTATCCCGGTCCTTGAAGAGCTAACGAGCGATGCTCGTCATGATCGACACGACTTCGTGTTCGTCAAAGCCGATGTGTTCGGTGCCGTCGGGCTTGAGGAGCGAATTGTGCACGATGTAATGTTCGCTGACGAACGCTCCAGCCGTGCGGTCGAATATCGCGGTGCCGTCGAGAATCATCGAGCCGGGCAAGAGGTGCGGCAGATCGTATTCGATGCCGACGATCTTGCCGGAACCATGGACGACGACGGTCACCCGGTTGCCGTCGCACGCAGTGACGGTGTGCCGCACCGCAAGCACGCCGCTCCCAAGCCTGGTCAATACCGACTCATGGGTGGTCCACGACGATCCGACGGATACAGCCTCGACCGGCAAGTCGGCCGTGGCCGCGTCTTCAGGCGAAAGTCTGACCCGCTGCGGAGTGTTGCGCGCGTCAACCGTCACGGTTTCTGAAACTTTGCGCCTGCGCTTGTCACGGCGTGGCACATCGAGAGTGGTGACGTCCGCGACGGAATCCAACGTGGCGACGCCGCTGTCGATGCTGGTGACGGTCGCGGTCATGTCGGCGACGGTGACCAGATCTTCATCGATGATGATTCCGGCGGCGCGTTGCTGATCGAGCTTGACCTTGGGTAAGACCCACGATAAGCGGTCGCTGGAGCTGATCAATTCGGTCATGCGCTCGCCACGCGTGAGCGCGAGGACCAAGACGACGGCGGCTGGATGCATCCTTTGAGTTATCGGCCGATCGTGCGTGAAATGCGACGAGGGCGGCCTTGCGGCCACCCTCGTCGGTTGCGTATCCCGAATCTGTCAGTTCGTCGGAGATTGGAGCGGTTTCGGCGCCGCGAGCTTGCTGACGGGTTTCTGCTTGGCTTTCGTGATGACTTCGTGCAGAACGCCGTCTTGCGAGATCTGGACGACTTGGCCGGCCAGTACGTTGAACGTGCGGCCCGGCATGTAGACGGCGACGCTGCCTTTCGCCACCGCGAGGTGGGTCAGGTTCTTGGATTCCGTCACCGTGAAGTTCGTGCCGGTGGGCTCCATCGTGGCTTGATTCGTCGCGACGCTGATCGGAGAATCGCCGTGATGGAGGTCTTCGTGCACGCCCAGGCTTCCGCGATCCACATGGACGTCGACCGTGTCGAGCGAGCCGTCGCCGCCGATCTTGACTTTGTTGAAGTGAACTTGCGTGAGGCTGCCTATGGTCACAGCCAAGTTCGGCGAGAAGGCCACCACCGCCGGCTTGGTTCCCGGATTGGTGAGCGTTTCGCCGGTGCTTAACGGCATCTGCGAGCCGTTGACCTCAGACTGTTTATTGTTCGGTCCCACGTCCTGAAGCGTGCCCTGCACCATTGCAGTGACCGTTTCGTCCTTGGGACGGTGCGTGATCATCGCGCTGATCGCATCGCGAGCCACGTACGTCATGGCGAATGCCGCGGCGAGCACGCCGCCTGTGGCGACCGCGCCTTTCCAGTAGCGGCTTGCGGCGGACGCGATTGACCGCACCTTGTTGCCCGATGACGACGAGGCGCCGGTTTTTTGCGTGACCCGGTTGATGATGCGCTGCTCGAGTCCGCGCGGCACGGAGAGCTGCGGCACGTGCCGGATGAGCTCTTGGAACCGCTCGGCTTTGACAAGACTTGTCGCACAGGCGAAGCACACGCGGCGGTGTCCGTCGAGCAACGATTGTTGGGTTGGTGTGATCTGCCCGTCGAATGCCGAGTAGAGCAGGTCGAGCGCTTCAGAACATTCCATCTGCGTTCTCCTTCCTGCTCAGCTTATCAGCGGGTCGAGCCACACTTGCAACCGTCGCTTGGCGCGACAGAGGTTCGTGCGGGCGGCCTGTTCGTTTATGCCTAAGATGTCCGCGATCTCGCCGTATGAGAGTCCCTGCAATTCGCGCAGGATGAAGACCATGCGCTGCTGGCTGGGCAGGGCACGCAGACCGTCTTCGAGTGCTCGGAAAGTTTCGCCGCGCTCTGCCGTGGCCTCCGGGCGTTCATCGTGACGTCCTTGCAACTCGGCTTCGTTGACGTCGTCGATGTCGGTCATCGGCAGGCCGGCCTTGCCCTGGTGGGTCAGGCAGACGTTGACGCAGATCCGGTAGAGCCACGACGATACTTTGCTGCGGCCGGAGAAAGTGTTGGCGTGCTGGTAGGCGCGCAAAAACGACTCCTGCACGAGGTCCTCGGCAGAAGACGCGTTGTAGCGGTAGGCTACGTTGTAGAGCATTCGGGTGTATCGCCTCACCAGCTCAGCGAAGGCCTCGCCGTCACCGCCGGCGATCTTCTGCATGAGGGCCACATCTCGACCAGTGGAGACGGGCTCTAGGTGATACGACCGCACTGCCCCCGGTATCGTTACACCGAAAAAGATTGGCAGCATTCAAATTTACCGTAGTCCCAGGTGTTTTGGAGGCCGTTTCGGGACAGGTCCCCATGTGTAGAATATCGGGCTAGAAAGCCGCTAACATTACCTAGTGCGTAAGACTTTGAGCGGCGACACAACGGGCGCGTGACCTGCGCCAGGCGCTGCGGGACGGACGCTCGAAATCCGCTGACCCTCGCCCCGGGCGGCGACGGCATCTTCATTATATACGTAATTTTTGGGGCTACGTGCGCATTTCTGACCTCTGTACGGCGACCGGGGGACAAGACCCTTATGCCGCGGGAAAACCGTTCACCACCATGACGGGAGTATTCGGCTTGGTCCTTGACGTCGATGAGTTTGAATGGTCTCGCCGCTCCCCGACCGGGCGTGGTCGCTCGTGAGCGCTCCGGCGGGGCGTAGAACGGCGGTTGCAGCTGCGCTCGCCGAACTTGCGCACGGCGATAGCCGGGCGTTCGCGCGGGATGCGGCGTTCATCGACGGGTTCTTCGCGTTGTCCATCGCTGCAGAGCAGCAGAAGGTCGACGATTCGGCGCTGGCTGTGGCGGCGGCCGAAGGCGATCCTGCATCGGCAATGCTCGCACAGGTGCTGCTGGCCGCGCGGCGCTACGCTGCTCGAAGTACGGCGAACGAGAACGAGAAGGCGGTTGAAAGCGGCGGCATGCCGCGGAACAAGGCGAAGGCACGGATATGCGGTCTGCTCCAAGCCGCTGTAGCGGATGATGACGAGAGCGTGATTCGTTGGCTCGCGTCACCCGAGGTCGGCCTCGATATCGCGCAAATCCGCGCGGCGCAGATCGCATGCCAAGGATCGTCGCTGCTTTCGACGCTGGCGCAGACGCTCAACTGCTTTCGCGGCCGCGACGTCCGCGATCGCGCCATGCGCGCAGCGCGCGGTTTGCGCGCGGTCTCCACCGTGCTCGATGCTCACGGCGCGACCGTCGCGGCGGTCGCGCGCGTTGCGGTCACCGCGATGGATTCGATCGACGGCAATTCCGGTACCGTTGAATCCGGCGCAGCCGATGAGATCGGCTTCGCGGCGGAAGATTCGGATCGCGTGTGGGAAGTTCACCCGCGTCCGCCGCCTGCGCGCGAGCGCGTCCGCCTCCTGCTCGACGCGCTCGTCCGCGCGGATGCGGCGACCGCAGCGTGGCCAATCGCTCGTCCTTCGTTCATGCACGGAAGTGGTGGTCGAGGAGCCGCCATGCATCAGCTATCCGTCGCGCCTTCCGATGATGATCCAATACCATGGGAGTGGCCGGCCGCGGAGGTCGCTCGAGCCGTCATCGCTCCGCCGATGACGTTTTCCGCTTCGCGCCTCAACGCGTTCGTGAAGTGCGGGAGGCAGTGGTTCTTCGAGTATCTGTGCGACGCGGTCGAGGATCGCGGCTCGATCCATGCCACATACGGCAAAGCCGTCCATCAGGCGCTCGAAGCGTTGCATCGCGATATCCGCGAGCCGGCAGCCGTCGACCAACGCGTGTTAGAGGACCGGTTCCTGCGCGAGATCGATGCCGCGTTCGGCTCGATGCGGCCGGATTTCGCATCGCAATTCGAATACGAGGTCTCGCGCCTCCAGGCACGCCGCGCCGCGCCGAAATATGTCGACTGGCTCGTCAAGCAGGCTGCCGCGGCGCCGATGGAAATCGTCGAGGTCGAGTCGATCAATCGTCTGCACGCCGGCGGGCACGATTTCATCGGGTATATCGATCGCATCGACCGGCCGGCCGGCGGCGGCGCGGTGACGATCTTCGACTACAAGACAGGACGCGTGCCCGATGACCTGCGCGCATATCTCGAAGCGGTGCGAACGGGCGAAGAAGCGCAGCTCGCTCTGTATTACTTCATGCGCCGGGCGCGCGGCGACCAAGTGGCGAGGGTCGCGCTCGTCTCCATTCGCGACATCCACGACGACGTGCGCGTCATCGCACTCGACATCGTCGAGGACGGCGCGAACCCGCCGCCGCTTCGCGCTGGGACGGCAGCATGTTCGCGCGCGACGCTCGATGCGTCGCTGGCCGCGCTCATCCGGCGCTGCGATCTGCTGACGCGCGACGGCTTGGCGCATTTCGGGGTGGGTTCGGACCCGCCGTGCCGCTTCTGCGCCTATCTGCCTGCCTGCCGCGAACGTCCACCGGATCGGGAATCGATTTTTGTCCGCTGAAGTGCGTTCGGTGAGCGGCGCCGGCAAGACGACCGCCTTGGCGTTGATCGCCGCGGAGCGCGCGGCGCTAGGCCGCGTATTGGTCATTTGTTCGCACGACGCGGCGTGCCGGGCTTTCGATCGCGCGCTCGCCGCCTCCGGAGGAGCGTCCGAGTCGATCGTCGTCGACACGCTCGTTGGGCACCTCGCGCGCATGCTGCGCGATGGTTACGCCTCCGCGGCGATCACGCCGAGATTCTTGATCGGCGGCCCGGCGGCCAGCTACGCCGCTGTGGAGCGCGCGGCACGCGGTCTGCTCGACCTCTCGTGGCCGGAACTTTGCGACGGCTCGATCGATCTCGATTTGCCGTTCGCGCGACGGCCCGGTGCGCTGCTTGAGTCGGCAGACGCGTTGTTCCAACTGCTTCGCCGTTCGAGAGTCTCAGCGGCCGAATTTGAGACGTGCTGCATTGCGGGCGTATCGGCGTTCTACGGCGATGATGTCGAGCAAGCCCGCGATCTTCTCGTCCAGGTTCAGCGGACGGGGCGTGGCAGCAAACGCGCACGTGAAGCCATGCTGGCGAGTGAAGCCGGATTGCGGACACAGCGGCGCGCCGAGCGCGACCTCGCGCGGGTCTTGGCACATCTATACCGCGAGTATCTCGGCGTCGCGCGCCAGGCGACGATGAAATCGGAGAGTGAAATCGTCGGTTTTGCAATGGATTGGCTTTCGTCCGATGCCTCCGTGGCAGCCGGCGCATTTTCGGGTTGCGCTGCGATCGCCGTCGACGATTCGGAGGACGCGGAGCCCGCACTCGGAGAGTTCTTGGCGATCGCGGCCGATGCCGGCGTCGCATTCATCGCAGTAGCCGGGCACGAAGCATCGGCCATCGACGAGCTCCATGGAAGGCGCGCACTTTCCGTGCCACCGGCGGCGCAGGTCGCGGTCGCAGGTCCACCGCTGCCGGGGCCGGCGGTGGATGCCCACCGCTTCGCCGACGAACTCGAAGAAACCGATTGGATCGCGGATCGCGTCGGCGGACTGCTCGGCGCCGGAATCCAGCCCGGCGAAATCGCAATCCTTGCGCGCGACGCGGATGCCGCGTCCGTGTACGCCGGGCTGCTGGCGGCTCGCGGATTGCCGGCGCTCCCGCCGCCCCACGCGTATGCCGCACCGGATGATATCGCGGATCTGTTCGCGTTGGCGCATGTCGTGGACGACCCGTACGACCAGGCGCGCGTGTTGCGCGTGTTGGCGTCGCCGCTCGTCGGATTCTCGGATGCGACGTTGTGGGCTCTTTGCGGCGATGCATCCGGCGCCGCG
Organism: Candidatus Eremiobacteraceae bacterium; assembly: GCA_036511855.1. Lineage (NCBI taxonomy): Bacteria > Bacillati > Vulcanimicrobiota > Vulcanimicrobiia > Candidatus Eremiobacterales > Candidatus Eremiobacteraceae > Candidatus Eremiobacteraceae bacterium. The sequence continues at coordinate 27,859 of DATCBN010000027.1, forward strand.
CAACTCGAATTGGACGTCGGCGGTGGCGAACAAAAGCGCGGACGTGACCGGGGAGCGGTGCGAACGTTATTGACCGACAACGTGCTGTACGGGGGCGCCGATAAAGCGCTGCCTGAAACGACGCGTGAGGTTCTGCGCCGGTTTCGCGATCGGCTGACGACGTGGCGGGCTGCATGCGCCGCGCTCGCACCGTCCGAAGCTTTCGCGCTGCTCGCGCGCGATTCGGGATTCATGCTTCGATGGCGCCGACAACCGGCGTTTGCGATGAGCCGGTTGATTGGCGACGCTACACGCATCGAGGAAGCCATCGCCTCGGCGGTGAGTGCCGGCGTTGCGGGAAGCCTGCGCTCCGCGATCGGGGCGTTGGAGGAAGGGATCATCGAGCCGCGAGCGGCCGCGCGAACCGCCGGCGCGCTGGTCTGCGATGGGATTGTCGGTGTGAAAGGCGAACGCTTCGCGCACGTGGTGGTCGCGGGAGTTGCGCACGAAAGGTTCCCACGCATCTACGTGGCAAGGGCAATGGCGTTTTCGCGCAAGTACGGGCTCATCGTGCGCGACAACGTGGCGGACGGCGCGGCGCAGACCGCGAAATTCGCGTGGTACTACGCAAAGTTCGAAGCCAAACGCCGCTATCTGGACGGCGAGCGCCGAGTGCTTCGCTACGGACTATCTCGCGGAGTCGGTTCTGCTGCCGCAACGGGTTACGGAACGCCTCCCCATTGGGCCAAGGATGAAGACCTGCTTGCGGAATTTCTTCCGGCGCGCCGGTGAGCTCGTCGCGTGTGCGCTTTATGTGGTATCTCTCGGCGGCGCCTCGCCCGTCGCTACGCCATCACCCGCCGTCAACGCGCAGCCTCCGCCGCGACTGGCACTCGGCAGCGTGGCTATCGGCGCGAGCGTACTCGATGCGGTAAAGATCTTCGGCGCACCCGACGTCATCCGAAACATCGATCTCGGTCACGAATGGCAGTGGGTCGAGGCTGGCGGCCTCGACCGCGAAGTGCTCACCGACGACGACATGACCGTTCGCCAAGTCTTGGTCGCGGTTCCGGCGTCGATCGAAGGCGAATCGCCGCCGCCGGTCGTTCAGCCGCCGGAGTTTCGCGCGCTCGCCGTTCCGGTGGACGACGCTGCGGGCGCGGTCGCGGCAGCGGGCGGCACGTCGATCGTTGAACCCGACCCCACCATTCGCGCGTGGTCGTTTCCGGGCGGCGTGCTGGTCGCAGAGTTGGAAAGCGGCGCCGTCGGGCGCTTGCTGGCACTGGACGATTTCATGGCGCGGGTACTTGGATACCTCGAACCGCCGCCCGATATGAAGTCATCGGTCTACCGCGCCCCGCTCTTGACGCGAGACTACTACACGTCGTATCCGATGGCCGCGCTTCGCGCCGGCATTGAAGGCAGGGCCGTCGTGCGCGTCTTGATCGATCCGACCGGCACGCCAGCGAACGTGCGCATCGTCGTCAGCTCCGGCAACGCCGACATCGATGCGGCCGCTCTGGAAAGCGCGCGGAAATCCGCGTTTCGTCCGGCGCACTGCGACGACACGCCGTGCCAAGCAGTCTACTTCGACTTGCAAGACTACTCGATCGTAAGGTAGCTTAGTTAAATCCGTAGTAGGGTGAGCAACGCTCACCCATTTTTGGGCAAGCGATGCTTGCCCTAGTACGGTTGCCCCGGTACGGATTGCTCTACTATTTTTGCAGCGCGCGCCAAACCCGTTCGGGCGTCATCGGCGTGTCGTGCGGCACGGCGCCGCACGCGTCGCGGATCGCATTGCCGATGGCAGCGGCGGGCGTGGTGACCGGCGGCTCGCCGACGCCTTTCATCCCCCGAGGTCCTTCGACAGACGGGCACTCGACGATCATCGCGGTGATTCGGGGCGCGTCCACGGCCGTCGGCAACAGATAGTGTTTGAAGTCGGGATCGCGTAGCACGGCGCCATCGTAGACTAATCCCTCGGTGAGCGCCCAGCCGAGGCCTTGCACCGCACCGCCTTCGATCTGTCCGGTGACGCCCGCCGGATTGAACGCAAAGCCCACGTCCTGTGCTGTCGCGATATGCAGCACGTCCACGCGGCCAGTCTCCTTATCGACCGTGACTTCGGCAGCCGTGGCTGTGAATGACGCCGCGGGCCACGCGGCAAAACCGTGCGCTTGCACGAGATCGTTGTCGATCTCGGGGTCGCCCATTTCCGGCGCGGTGCCGCGGCCGATGACCGGCTCGTCGCCGTGCGCGGCGAGCTGCGCGAATGTCGCTTTGCTGTCCGGTGCGCCGACGACGTACACGCAGCCGTCGCGGACATCGAGATCATCGTGGCGCGCTTCGAGAAGCGATTCCGCGCGATCCAGCAACCGCGCACGCGCTTCAGCCGCAGCGGCGCCGGCGGCCTGCCCCGCGGAAAACGTGGACGTGCTGCCGTGAACGCCGCCGTCCTCGGCGCTATCGCCTGTGTCGGCGAGCACGACCTCGACGCCGAGCGGATCGATTCCGAGCGCATCGGCGACGATGATCGGTAGCGCTTGAGCGGCCGACCCGGTGCCGATCTCCGGATTTCCGGAGATCACGCGAACGCGCCCGTCGGTGAGCACCTCGACGCGGGCTTCGGAGAGCCCACACGAGGAGAACCACCACGTCGCGCCGATGCCGCGACCGCTTCCGCTCGCGCGCGGCTTGTCCCAACCGATCGCGTCTGCTGCTTTTTGCAGCACGTCCACGACGCTGACAGACGTGAGGCGCTGCCCAGACGGGCTCTCGTCGCCCTCCCGCCACGCGTTCTTGAGCCGAAACTCGAGCGGATCGATTCCAAGTTTGCGCGCGATCTCGTCGAGATGCAGCTCCTTCGCGAAGTTCGCCTGCGGACCGCCCGGGGCGCGAACGGGCCCTGCGACCTGCTTGTTGGTGTAGACGAGCGTGGCTTCAAGATCCAAGTTGGGGATGCGATACGGTGCGGAGGCGAGCATGGTCGCGATGAGCGCCGATCCGCCGCCGTACCCGATATACGCGCCGGTGTCGAATGCGAACGACGCACGCATCGCGCGCAGCGTGCCGTCGGCGTCCGCGCATGAAGTGAACGTGGCCGTGCCCCCATGGCGCGGCGCCGCGTTCAGATTATCTTCGTGGCGCGACCACGCCATCCGCACCGGACGGTCGCAACGAAGCGCGAGCGCGGCCGCGAACCACTCCGGAGCCATCAGGATCTTTCCGCCGAAAGCGCCGCCGACGAATTGGTTGATGAAGCGGACCTTCGCCGGCGCGAGCTCGAAAAATTCAGCCATTTCGGTGCGGTTGGAATACGGCGCCTGCGATCCGCACCATACCGTGAGCGTGCCGTCCGGGCCGGCTTGCGCGACGGCAGCCCGTGGCTCGAGATATCCCGGGAGGCCGCCTGAAAAAGTGAAGCGCGATGTCACGACGACCGCGGCATTCGCGAGCGCCGCGTCGACATCGCCGCGCCGGATGCGATTGACTGCGCAGACATTCTCGCGCAGAATCCGCTCGCCGCTGTGCTCGTACGATTTCCATGCCGGGTGGACGAGTTGCGCGCCGGGTGCAAGCGCTTGCTCGATGTTCGTCACCGGATCCATCACTTCGTACACGATATCTATTGCCTTGGCCGCGGCGCGCGCTTGCGTCTCGGTGTCGGCGGCCACCGCCGCGACCGGCTCGCCGCGGTAACGCGCGAAGTCGATCGGAAATAGGTGTTGATCTTTGATGCCGAAATCCAGTGGTTTGGCCGGCACGTTGCCGGAATAGACGACGGCGCGAACGCCCGGCATCGCGGCGGCGCGCGCGGTGTCCACGCTGAGTATGCGCGCGAATGCGTGCGGAGACCGAAGCACGACTCCGGCGAGCGGATCATCCGGAATGACATCGGCCGTGTACACAGCGGTACCGGTGACCTTTGCCCTTGCGTCGCTGCGAGGGCGCACCGTGCCGATGCTGCCTGCGCTCACGCTCGCGACCGGATGTGGGCGCGCGGACCGGGCCGTTCGCCCGATCTTCCGCTCTCGCGCAGCCGCCGCGCCGCATCGTGCACCGACGCGACGATCGATTGATAGCCCGTGCAGCGGCAGAGATTGCCGGAGATCCCTGCGCGGATCTCGTCATCCGAGGGATCGGGAGTCGCGGCCAGGAGCGAAGCTGCGCTTAAGATCATGCCCGGCGTGCAAAAGCCGCACTGAAGGCCGCCGTTTTCAACAAATGCGGCCTGCACCGGATGCAACGCGCCGGCATCGCCGGCCAAACCCTCGATCGTGACTACCTCCTTGCGGTCGGCGTCGACGGCGAGCAAGAGACACGCATTGACCGCGTCGCCGTCGACGAGCACCGTGCACGCGCCACAATAACCGGTGCCGCAACCTTCCTTCGTGCCGTTCAATCCGATCCGATCTCGCAAGGTGTGAAGCAGCGTCTCCAGAGGATGGACTTCGACGTCCGTCTCAAGTCCGTTGACGCACAAATGAACCGGTTGCATCAAGCCCGCCTGCCCAGAGCCGTGCGGAGCGCGCGCGCCGTCAGCACCGCGACGAGATGCCGGCGATAGTCCGCGCCGGCTCGTTCATCGCTATCCGGCGCGGCGTCGCGTTCCGCCGCAACAGCACCGACCCGCTCGCCCCATTCGCGACCGTAGCCGTCCGGCGACTCCGCGGTCGCGAACCGTTCAGCATTGGTCGCTCGCTGGCACGTGGGTCCCGCCCCCGCAAGCGCGATCCGCACTGAAACGGCGCGTGCGCCTTCCATGGTGATCGTGACGGCGACAGCGACGAGCGCCATCTCGAATCCACGCCTGGTCGTCATCTTTTCGAATGCGGTGAGACCGTCGCAGCGCGGCACTTCGACCGCCACCAACAACTCACCGGGCGCGCAGATGGTGCCGCCCGGCACGAGGACGTCGCTCAGCGCCAGACGCCGCTCGCCGTGATTGAGCGCCGCGAACACGCACGCCGCGTCGCACGCGAGGAGGGCCGTGGTGAGATCGGACGCGGCGTCGCCGGAACAGATGTTGCCGCCGATCGAGGCAAGCGCGCGCAGTTGTCTCGAGCCCATGCTTGCCGCTGCGAGAGAGAGCAGCGGCGCGGCCGCGACTATCGACGGCGAATGCGCAAGCTCGGCTGCCGTGACGAGAGCGCCGATCCGCATGCGTCCGTGTTCACTGGTGATGGCGGCGAGCGAGGCGATGCGCTTGAGATTGACAAGCGCGACCACATCGCCGCAATCGCCGCGCAGGGAAGGCCCAAGCCGCGTGCCGCCCGCCAACGCTTTCGCGCGAGGGCCGAAACGCTCCAGCACGACCAACGCTTCGTTCACGAAGTTCGGTTCGAAGTATTGCATCGATGCAGCGGGCATGGTCGGTGATTATCGTACAGCGGGAAATGTCCTATTGTGCAAGAATAGGCGGCCATCACGGTCCGAGGCGTCAGGGAAGCCGGTGTGAATCCGGCGCGGACGCGCCACTGTAACCGGGGAGCCGCCGACAGCGCCACTGTCCTTGCGATGGGAAGGCGCCGGCACCAGGCAACGATCCGGGAGTCAGGAGACCTGCCTCGACCGCGCTCTGCAAACACACGGCCTCTTCGCGAGAGAGGGGCGGGTTTTCAATGGCGTCTTCCCGCGCGGTCGCGGTGAAACTCTTCGCGCTGTGCGCGGTAGTGATCGCGTGCGCCGTTGCCGGCCTTGCGATTGGCGCAGTGGCGTTTTCTCCCGCCGCGATCTTCGCTGCGCTCGTCCATCCGTCGCCTTCGGATCTCGCGACGATCATCGTGTGGGATATCCGTTTGCCGCGCGTGCTTATCGGTGCGTGCGTCGGCGCCGGTCTCGGCGTGGCGGGCGCGATGCTGCAGATGCTCTTTCGCAATCCGCTCGTGGATCCGTACATCAGCGGCGTTTCCGCCGGTGCTGCGCTGGCGGCCGCCATCGGATTCACGATCGGCGTTTCGTTCGCCGCGATTCCCGCGCTTGCGTTCGGAGGCGGGCTCGCGTGCGCGTTCATCGTCGCGATGGTCGGCGCGCGCGACGGCACGGCGGGCAATCTTCGTCTCGTGCTGGCCGGCGTCGCGATTTCCGCGTTATGCGCGGCCGCGGTGACCTTGATCCTCTTGCGCGCCGGCGAAACCGGCGGTCTTTCGGTGCTGGGTTGGCTCGCCGGAGGGATAGGCGGACGCGGCTGGACAGAACTCTTGTGGGTTGCCGGCTACCTCGCCGTCGGTTTTGCCGGCGCGGCTCTTGTGGTGAACGAACTCAACGCGCTTCGGCTCGGCGCCGCGGCCGCGGGCGGACTCGGGCTCAACGTCGACGGCGCGCGCTGGCGCGTCTTGTCGATCGCATCGCTGATCACCGCCGCGTGCGTGGCGGTGAGCGGTGTGGTCGGATTCGTCGGACTCATGGTGCCGCACGCGATGCGGCGAGTGGTCGGCGGCGATGCGCGCCGCCTGCTTCCGGCCTGTGCAGTGGCCGGCGCGGGTGCAGTGATGTTCGCCGACACGCTTGCCCGGACGATCGCGCCGCCCAGCGAGATCCCGCTCGGCGTGCTGCTGGCCTTCGCTGGCGTGCCGTTTTTTCTCGCGGTCGCGCGCCGGCCGGTGGACGTATGACGGCCGCGGTGCGCGCGCAGGGTTTGCGGCTCGACTACGGGCCGCGCGGCGTGTTCGATCGCGTCGACATCGCGCTCTACCCCGGGATGCTCACCGCGGTCGTCGGGCCCAACGGCGCGGGGAAATCCTCGCTCTTGCGGCTGCTGGCCGGCGTGCAGCCTCCCACCGCCGGCACGATCGAACGGACCGCGCGGGTCATGCTGATCGCGTCGGATTCGGCGCCGCCGCCGGACGTGACGCCGCGCGATCTCGCAGGATATGGCCTTGCCCTGCGGCGCCCATGGTATCGTTTCGCGCCCGGTCCGGAAGATGAGTCGGCGATAAATTCGGGCCTCGACCGCGCCGGTCTCGCCGACCGAGCCGACGACCCGATCGGCAGCCTTAGCGCGGGCGAAGTGCAGCGCGCATGGATCGCCGCTGCGCTTGCGACGACGCCCGCCGCGCTGCTCGTTGACGAACCGACGTCGCATCTCGACCTTCGATATCAGATCGAAGTGCTGCGGACGCTGCGCGATCTCGCCGACAGCGGCGTCGCGGTCGCGGTCGCGGTGCACGATCTCACACTCGCCGCTCGATTCGCGGACCGCGCCGCCCTATTCACGGACGGCACGCTGATCGAGGGGCCCCCCGAACAAATATTCCTTCCCGACGCGCTCGAGCGCGCATATGGAATCGCAGTCACCACCCACCGTCATCCCGTCGACGGGTACCTCGTGTGCTTGCCGTCGGACAACTATCGGAGTATTTCAAAATGAAGAGAACGATCGTGGCCGGCGCGCTGCTCTGCGCTGCGTTGCTTATCGCGTCCAAGCAATCCGGCGCAGCCGATGCAGCGCCGGCGCCCGCGGCGTCGGCAGCATCGCCGTCGCCGACTGCGACGCCCGTCATCAAGCGGCTCGACACCGAGATCGTCACCGCGCAGCGCCATCCCGGCACGATCGGATCGACTTCGCGCGAAACCTGGGTGCTGACCGCAGCGGATATTGAGCGTTTGGGCGCCGCATCGGTCGCCGATGCGCTTCGCTTCGTGCCCGGCGTCACCGTCAAAGATACAGGGTTGACCGGGTCGCTGCAAACCGTCGCGTTGCGCGGAGCGAAATCAGAGCAGACCCTTGTCCTGATCGACGGTCGTCCCATCAACGATCCGGACACGGGGGCGGTCGATTTCTCGTCGCTGCCCGTGAACGGCATCAGCCGCATCGAAGTGGTTTCCGGTGGCGCATCGACGCTTTACGGTTCGAGCGCGATCGGCGGCGTCATCAACATCATCACCGCCCGCCCGGCCGCGAATTCGTCGAGCGCATTCATCCAACTCGGCTATGCGGGCGCCGTGGACGAAGGCGTGACGGCGTCGTTCAACGATGCATCGTCACTCGGCATACGGGTAGACGCGCGCACGACGCACGCCCGCGATCAATTCGACTATCCAGCCTTCGATGCGCTTTCGCCGGGGACGCGGACGGACACTGACGCCAAGATCGGCGACGTTGCCGTCGCTGTCTCGCGCGATTTCGGCACGGCGCACGCTCGAGTCCGTCTCAGCGACGATACGCAAGACACCGGGATCCCTGGCGACGCCTCCTTCGAGTTGACTCCGCTCGGCAGACAGCAGCGCATCTTTGATCGCAGCGACTTCACGTTAGATGTGCCGGCGGGCGGCAACGCGTGGACGCTGCAGCTGTTCGCCGACGGCCGGCGGCTGCACGTCGGCGTTCCCGTGCCGTCGAATCCTGCGTTCGGCTTCGACGCGCTCGACAACTCGACGTCGCGTGGATTCTCGGTTCGCGATTCGATCAGCGCGGGCTCCGCACAGCTCGTGACCGTCGGCTATGATTCGCGCGGCGATACGTCGCTGTTCTCCGGACTGACGACCAAACCACCGACGGTCGCCGCGGACGCCACGACCGCGTGGTATGTCGCCGACGATCTGCATGCGCCGGACGCGCGCTTCAGCAGTTCGATCGGTTTGCGCAGCGAGCGGCCGCAGGGAACGGCGTCGACGAGCGTACCGTCGCTAGGGATGAGCGAACGGCTCGGCGGCGTGACGCTGCGCGCGAACTACGCGCGCGCCTTTCGCACGCCCGATCTCGACGACCGCTACTTTCCGTTCGCCGGCAATACCGCATTGCGGCCGGAGTATGCAGCCACGTTCGACACCGGCGCGACCGCGGATTTCGGAGCGGGCAACGCGACGCTGACGTGGTTCGGCGTCGATACGAACAATCTCATCGTATTCAATCCGACGACGTTTCTGCCGGTCAACATCGCGAAGGCGAGCGTGCGCGGCATGGAAGCACAGACCGAACTCAAGCTTTCGGCGGGCGCGCACATCCGCTTCGGGTATACCGACTATCCGCGCGCCGCCGATCTCAGCGCGCTGCCTGGGACGCGCCTTCTCTATCGTCCGACTGCCACCGGATCGACTGAATATTGGCGTACGCTCGGCCGCGGCAGCGCGGGATTGAGTCTCGCGTTCACCGGCAGACGCTACGCCGATGAGGCGAACACCACCGCCCTGCCCGCGTATGCGAATCTCAGCGCCTACGTCTCGCGGCCGCTCGGTCGAGGGTTCGGCCTCACCGTGCGTCTCGACAACATCACCGGCCAGCGGGTCGAAGATACTTTCGGCTACCCGGTGCTTGGCACGACGTTAAGCGTCCGGCTGACGACGTCGCAGTGAGCGTCAAGCGCGCGGCCGTCGGCGCCGCATTGCTGCTCGCGACGACGTGTTCGTGCGCGCCGCATGCGCCGCCATCTTCCGGCGCTGCACGCGAGTCCCGGCTGATCTCGCTCGCGCCATCGCTCACCGAGATCGTCTATGCCGTGGGATGCGGCGCCTACCTCGTCGGCGACACGGCATACGACGACTACCCTGCAGCCGCCCGCGCTTTGCCTCACGTCGGCGACGTGCGCACCGCGGACCTGGAACGCGTCGCCCAGCTGCGTCCAACCGCGGTCCTGGCATTGCACGACGAAGAGGCCGAAGCGTCGCCGATCGAGCACCGGCTCGGCGTGCCGGTCGAGTATATGCCCAATCGCGACTTGCGCGATCTCGATGGCGACATCGTCGGTGTCGGCCATGCGTGCGGCCGTCAAGAGCAGGCGGCGACGCTGAAGGATCTCCTCGATCGCAGGATCGCCGCGATACGGGCGCGCGCGCTCAAATCGCCGCCGCACGTGCGCGTGCTTTATCTCCTGGGACTTCCCGGTTATGCCGCCGGTCCACATTCGTTCTTAAACGATATGATCGTGGCCGCCGGCGGGGTGAATGTCGCGGCCACCGCGGATGAGCCCTATCCCAATCTGAGCGCGGAGTCTGTCGTGAAGATGGACCCGGACGTGATCATTGTTGCCCGCGATACGCCATTCGGCGCAGACGCCCGATCGCGCGAGCCGTGGCGCAGTCTGCGAGCGGTGCGCACCGGCCGCGTGCTCCGCCCTCCGTCCGACGACATCATGGAGCGCGACGGTCCGCGCATTGTGGATGGGCTCGACTGGCTGCAGCACGTGCTCGCTCGCTGATCGATCACTGCAGCCACCTGACGAGTTCGATGAAATCGGCCTGGAAATAATGGCGCTTGAGGAGCGCCTCGACGCGGTAACCCGCACGCGTCAATAATTCGGCTGTCGCCCCATCTTGTTTTACGAGTGCGCGCGCCTTGTGGCAGTTGTGATACGAAGCGGTCTCTTCGAACCGGCGGACCAGCATTGAGGCGGCTGCGGACCCGCTTGAGGGCGAGGCGACGATGAGCTCGTCGATGGTCGCCACTCCGCCGGCGATCGTCATGAGCATGACCGCAATCGGCGGTGTTTGCGAATCGCCGTGTACGGCGAATCCAAACGAGCGCGCCGACGGGTCGAATGGGGCGCCGTACTGCTCCCTCGCCGTCAGCGCCGCTCTGTCTGCGAGCAAGCTCTTGATGGAATCGACGCTACACGAAACGATGACCGGATTCACGGTGCGTCGGGCAGGTGGCTTCCGCGTTCGCCGTGTTTTTTGTGCGCGTCATGCGGCTCGTCTTGATCGACGTCGAGGTCGGCGAGGCGATAGAATACGATCTGCGAGCCGTCCTCGAATCCGACCTTGACGAGCGGGTTCTCGCGCGGCTGACCGGGAACCACCGCATGGACGCGGCCCGTACTTCCGATCCAGCGGCGATGCACGTCGGTGAAATACGCGGGTTCCGGCTGCGTCTTGCGCACGGCGACGGAGCGGCCAACGATCACCTTCGGACGTACGTCCACGCTCTTTTCTCCCGACAGCCGATGGCGGCGGCTTGCGCTCGACATGCGAGCACGGCGCCGCAGACATCCACATCAAGATTAAGGTGCGTGAATGTATGGACCTGCCCGCAGACGAGGCGGTCGTCGCAGGCCTCGCGGCGGACGAAATTGCGGCCGGCAATCTCATCGCCGCGTTCGGAGCGGCGGGCATCGGCCTTGCGTCGATTCGGATCGGCGCGCACGATAGCACGCGGGCGCTCGCGATCGGGGCGGCACACGGCGTACATGGCGACTTAAGCCCGGAAGATCCACTGGCCGGCGCGCCCGGCCTCGGCACTGAGGCCGAACATCGCCGGCGCGTCGATCGAGGCGGCATGATCGGCGCGCTCGCCGGTGCACTGATCGGCGCGGCGTTTGGCATGTTGCCTCCAGGGCGCTTCGTCTCACCGATCCCAGATCAAGCACCGCTTGTCGACGCGTTGCTGTTCTTCGCCGCAGGCGGCATCTCGGGTGTCGTCCTGGGCGGTTCGTTTGGCGAGCAACTCTCAACCCATGCCGGATTCCGGCTGATCGACGGCATGGCCGAGGGACGCATCGCCGTTTCGGTATCGTGCGCGAATGCGCAAACGGCCGCGGTCCGGGCGATCTACGACGAACAACGTGCGTCAGACGTCGTCGTCATCGGCTGACGGCAACGATGGAATGGATCCGGTTCGGCGGCATCGAGCGCTACTACGGCGCACAGCGCGTTCTTGGCGGAGCGACGGGCGTTCTTCGCGACGCCGAAAAGATCGGCTTGGTAGGCCCGAACGGCGCCGGCAAGTCGACGCTGCTGCGCATTCTCGCGGGTCTCGATGCGCCGGACGGCGGCGCAGTCGTGCGCGCGCGCGGCACCCGGATCGGATACGTAGGCCAAGAAGCGTCGCAGCACTCGCACGGCTCGCTTCGCGAAGCGCTCGAGATCGCCGTCGCCGCCGTGCGCGCACACGAACGAGAGCTTCGCGCCCTCGAGCAAGCGATGTCGGGGGAGAACGGCGACGTCGCGCTCGCGCATCTGTTAGAGAAATACGCCCGCGCACGAGACGAATTCGAACGGCACGGCGGCGAAGGTTTCGAACGCCGCATGCGCTCGATGATCGCAGCGTTCGGCTTTGCGACCGAAGACCTCGACCGCTCCACCGAAGAGTTCTCGGGTGGCCAGCGCACGCGTGCGGCGCTGGCACGCGTCTTGCTCGAAGACCCGGACGTGCTGCTGCTCGACGAACCCACAAACCATCTCGATATCGAGGCGACCCGCTGGTTGGAACAACTGATCGCGCGCGACCGCCGCGCGTTTGTCATCATCTCGCACGATCGCTACGTGCTCGATCACGTCGCCACAGGCATCTGGGATCTGGAGCGCGGCGAGATCACGGCGTACACGCGAGGCCGCGACGAGGGCGCGTATAGCGCCTTTGTCGCAGAGCGCCTCCGCAAAGACGAACTCGCTCAAGCCGAATACGAGCGGTATGCGGCGGAGCGCGTACGCCGGCAGGCGGTCATCGCAGAGTTGCGCACGCACGGGTCGCATAACTACGCGCAAGTGCGAAGCCGCGAAAAGCAGTTGGCGAAGTTCGATGCGCCGGATGCGCCGCGGCGGCGGGCGAAAAAAATCGCCGTCAAGCTCGCGTCGTCAAGCGCGCGGCGCGATGGCATCGACCTCGCGGTCGACGGCCTTTCAAAAGCGTACGGTGCGCCGCTGTTCGCCGGACTCGAGTTCGACCTCGCACACGGCGAGCGGCTTGCCGTCGTCGGGCCGAACGGATCGGGAAAGTCGACGCTCTTGAAGATCCTCGCGGGCCTCGCGCCGGCAGATTCGGGCGACGTTAATTTTCGCTCGGGCGTGAAGCCGTCGTACTTTTCGCAAGATTCGGCCGCGGCGTTGGACATCGGGATGCGCGCGGTGGACGCAGTCGGCGAAGAAGCGGGCGTGCTGCCGCAACGGGCGCGAGCGCTTCTCGGCGCGATGGGTCTAGGCGGCGACGCGGCCGACAAAAAGGTCGAGTCGTTCTCGGGCGGCGAGCGGCGGCGCATCATGCTCGCCCGTCTGATGGCGCGCGATGCGGATTGCCTGTTGCTCGATGAGCCTACGAACGATCTCGATATCGCGAGCCGCGAGGCGCTCGAGCATGCGCTCGACGGATACGGTGGATCGATCGTCGTGGTCTCGCACGACCGGTACTTGTTGGCGCGCATCGCCGACCGGGTGCTCAGCCTTCGCGACGGCGAGTGGACGCTGGGCGACGGAGGCTACGAAGCCTATGAATCGCGGCGCGCCGCCGAAGCGCAGGCTTCGCTTGCCACGCCTGCGGCCGAGATCGTCCGAGACGAGCCGGCTCCGCCGGTCAGCCAAGCTCGGCTGTCCAAGAACCGGCGCGTCTCGCTCGAGCAAGAAAGCGCGCGGCTGGAAGCGGAGATCGTGCGTCTCGACGCTCGCCGCGCGGACATCGAAGAACGATTCGCCTCGCCCGAGATCAGCCGTGACGGCAAGCGAGTGCGGTCGTTGCGGTCCGAACTCGACGAGATCGATCGCGCGGCGACCGCGGCCCTCGCCGCGTGGGAACTGGCCGTGGAAGCGCTCGATGCGGACGACGCGGCTGCGCGCGCATCGCAATGAACCGCTTGCGATGACGCCGCAGAGCCCGTATGCCGGTCTTTCGAGCGACGACGGCCGGGCATTGCTGGCCGGATTGAGCGCGTTTTCGGAGGAGCGCGCCACCGATGCCGCGGCCTACGCGCGCGCGCGTGCGATACCCGAGGTGGCAGCCGCCGCGCTTGCCACGGCGTTTGCGCGCCGCAGAGCGATCGCCGCGGGCAAGTTCTCGCGCGCGGACGTCATGCTCTTCACGCGAGCCGGCTACGAACAGGCGACGTCGGAAGCGGTCGCTCGTCACCGCGCGACGCGCTTTGCCGCCTACCGGACCGTGGCCGATCTCTGCTGCGGAATCGGAAGCGACGCGGTCGCACTTGCGGCCGTCACGAAATGCGTCGCCGCGGTCGATTTCGATCCGGATGCGCTCGCCTGCGCGCGCGCCAACGCGGACGCGTTGGGTGTCGGATCTCGCGTCCGGATCGCGGCGAGCGACGCCCTGACGTTTGATCTGCGCGGGCAAGAAGCCGCATTTGCCGACCCATCGCGGCGCCGAGAAGGCGTTCGCGTGCGCGGCGGGCACCGGTACTCACCGGCCCTTGAGTCGCTGCTGGCGCGCGCGGCCGAACTGCCCGGCTGCCGGCTCGCGGTGAAAGTCGCGCCCGGCCTGACCTTCGAGGATCCACAGCTGCGTTTATCGCTCGCGCGCGCGCCGCTTGAGATCGAACTCGTGTCCGAACGCGGCACGTGCAAGGAAGCGGTGTTGTGGTGCGGCGATCTCGCCCGGGCCGACGGCGCGCGGCGAGCGACGGTGATCGATGCCTCGGGCATACACATTCTCGACGGCGACCCTACCGAAAAAGCGGCTTTGCGGGGTTTCGGCACATACGTGGGCGAGCCGGACCCAGCCGTCATCCGCGCCGGATTGCTAGCCGCCGTGTGCGACGCGTCCGACGCCGGCCCGATGGATTCACGGGTCGCATATCTCGCCGCGGACCGGCCGGCGCCGTCGCCGTTCGTGCGCTGGTATCCGGTGATCGAAGCGATCCCGTTCAACGTCAAGCGCGTCCGCGCGCGGCTTCGCGCTCGCAACATCGGTCATCTCGTTGTGAAGACGCGGGCATTTCCGCTTACGCCCGATGACGTCACCGCATTGCTGAAGCCCGAAGGATCGGAACATGCGACCCTGGTCTGCACGACCGTGCGCGAGAAGAAGTGGGCGGTGCTGTGCGGAACCGTCGGCGCGTGATCGATGCGGTAATCACGGCCGGCGGGCGTCTGCCGCCCGATCTTGCAGGACGGTTCGGCACCGACGTCAAGGCTTGTGTGAGCATCGGCGGCAGCACCATGCTCGCGCGCACCATCGAAGCATTGCGTGGAGTTCACGAAGTGGCGCGGATCGTCGTCGTGGGACCCGAGGCCGCCCGCGGCATGGCCGACGCGGATGAGTTCATACTCGAACGCGCTACCGGTGAGGAGAATCTGTTGGCCGCCCTGCGCGCCGCGAGCGGTGATCGGACTGTGTTCTGCGCGTCGGACATGCCGTTCGTCTCCACGCGCGCCCTGGCGGATCTGCTCGAGCGGGCGCCCGCGGACGCGTGCGCGGTCTATCCCATTTTCACGCGCGACGAATTCGAGCGCGAATATCCGAAGGGCAGGTCGAGCTTTGCGACGCTCGCCGATGGAGCCTGGACCGGCGCGAGCGCGTTCGTGGTGCGTGCGGCGGCTCTCTTGCACAGCGAGCGCATCGTGACGCGCGCGTTCGGTGCACGAAAAAACCTATCGGCGCTCGCCGCCCTTTTCGGTCCGATGCTGACGATTGCGTACTTGCGCGGCGCGCTTCGCGTCGCCGACATCGAGGCGCGCGCGAGCGCGCTGTTCGGGGCGCCGGTCGTCGCATTGCGCGGCGCCGACCCTGCCCTCGCGCTCGATTGCGACGATGCCGCGGATTTCGACTATGCCGAAGCGCTGCTCGCCCGGACGCCACCATGACCGCCGATACCAAAGCGAATCCGCGAAACCCCAATCCGGCCGCGCTTTCGTTTTACTGGTTCGCTTTGGAGGCCCACTGGGCGGCTTTGCTCGGCGCCGCGCTTCAGGGTCAGATCGCCCGGTTTGCCGATCCGTCGTTCGTCGGGCGGGCGTCCGCGATTCTACTCGGTTTGGGGGCGCTGTTCGCGATCGCTTCGCAGTATGTGGCAGGGCGCGCGTCCGACCGCGCACGGCGCCGTTTGCCGTTCGTGGTGGCAGGAACGCTGTGCGACATCGCGGCGTTGTTCGCATTCGCGCTCGCGCCGTCGTTCATCGCCGTCATTGCCGCGTTCGCGGCCGTTCAGATCTCGCTCAATACCGCCAACGGTCCATATCAAGCGCTCATTCCTGACCGGGTCGACCCAAGCCGTCATGGCCGGGCGTCCGCGGTGATGGGTCTTTTCCGGCTCGGCGGCAACGCCGCGGGATTCGTTCTCGCGCGCATCTTCGTGCACCAACCCGGACCGGGTCTGAGCATCGCGGATTTCCAACACGGGCTCGTACTGCTCGCCGTCGCGATTTCCGTGCTGCTGCTCGCCGGCATGCTGACCACCGTTTTTTCCATCGCAGAGCAGCCGCTCTCCGCAGAAGCGCCGACGGGCACAGCGGCGGTTCCGCCGGAGTTCTGGACGCACAAGAAGTCGTTCGTCGCGCTGCTTGTTTCGCGCTCGCTCGTCAGCCTCGGATTGTATTCGATCGTTCCGTTCTTCGCGTTCTTCTTGAAGAACGCGCTGCATGTCGCCGCCTATATTCCGACGAGCGTCGACCTGCTCCTGACGATGACGCTCTGCTCGCTCGTGGGCACGTTGCCGGCGGGCATCGCAAGCGACCGTTTCTCGAAGAAGGGCCTCATGTTCGGCGCGATCGCAGGCCTCGGCGTGGGCGCGGTGGGACTGGCTCTCGCCCCCGGTCTGCAAGTCGCCGTCGCCGTTGCGATTCCTATCGGCATAGGGTGGGGCGCCTATTACTCCGTCGACTGGGCGCTCGCATGCAACTTGCTGCCCGCCGATCGCGCCGGGGCGCTGATGGCGATTTGGAATATCGGCGCTGCCGGGCCCCAAGTGCTCGCGCCGCTCATCGGGGGCGTCTTCGTCGATCTCATGGGTGCGAGCAGCGGCGATCTCGGCTTGGCTTATCGCTGGCTGTTCGCCCTCGTGGCTGTGTACCTTGCGCTCGGCGCCGTGGCGCTGGCATTCGTGCGCGAACCGGTTCGCACGCCGCCGGAAGGAATGGCCGTCAAGCCCCGATAAGGCTCAAGCAGATTTTCACCGCTTCGGAAAAGGAGACCGTCGAAGTGAAGAAGATTGCGGCATTGTTCGCCATCATACTCGCCACGGGTATCACGGTTGCTGCGTGCAGCAGCAAATCAGATTCAGGCTCGAGCACAACCGCCACCGCCACCGATGCCGCAATGCCGGCCGCGACAACGCATATGGCGGTCGACACCGGGCCGCCGGTACCTCCAAAGGGCTCGCTTCCGATTCCGCTCGCCAAGCTGCCGTCGGCGAAAGTGGCCGCCGGCAACGTCGCGAACGGCGCAAAACTCTTCGCCGCTAATTGCGAAAGCTGTCACGGCGCGGGCGGCAAGAACGGGCAGGTAGGGCCGACGCTCGCAGGTGAGGGCTTCAAGGCGGGTCAGGTCGCATACATGGTGCGAAATCCGGCAGGCGTCGATAAGGATTCGTCCATGCCGAAGCTCACGATCACCGACAAAGAACTAGCGGACATCTCCGCCTACGTCGCTTCCTTGAAATAACGTCAACTCGGATAGCGAGTCACGGCCGGCCCTGAAAAGGCCGGCTGTTTCGCATTGTGCGCCGTCCGTGCAGGCGGATAGTCGCCGGCACGTCAAACCCGCAATGAGATGGCCGTCAATCTCTATTGGTTTCGCCGCGATCTGCGCATAAGCGACAATCCGGCGCTCGCGGCAGCGCGTGCCGCCGCGCCTGCGACGTACGCGACCTACGCGCTCGCCGACCTCGATGCGCTTAACGAGCGTCAGCGCGCCTATGTATCCTCGTGCTTGAAGCAGATGCGCGCGGGACTTGCCAAGCGCGATGCGACGCTCACGCTCGTCGGCGGCGACGCGGCCGCCGGCTTGGTTTCGCTTGCGCGCCGGGTTGGTGCGACGGCGGTGTACTGCGCGCGCGGCTATGCGCGCGAGGAACGCGCGCAGGAGACGGCCGTCGCCGCCGCGCTTGCGAACGCCGGCATCGAACTGCACATCGGACGCGCGGATTGCGTGCACGAGCCGGAGATTGTGGCGGAGCGCAAACAGGCGCCGGGCGACGGTTATCGCGTTTTCCCGGCGTACTACGAGACTTGGAAGTCGCTGACCGTCTCGCAGCCCGCCCAGGAGTCCGCACCGACCGGCCGTGATCCCGAGCCGGGAGCGCTGCCGGAATTCGTTGCGTCCTTCGGGTCCGCCGGTCCGGGCGAAGAGTGGGCGCTCGATCGCTTGAAGCATTTCGTCACGGCGTCGGCCGGCGACTATCGCACGAACGCGGAGTTCCCGGGCCGCGGCGGTACGTCGCGGATGGCTGCATCGTTGCGGTTCGGGTGCATCGGTCCCCGCCAGATCTTTCACGCGGTCGCCGAACGCATGGCGCGCTCGTGGACGTTGGCAGAAGAGCGGATGTCGATGGAAGCGTTCCTGCGACGTCTGGCGCTGCGCGATTTCTACATCCAACTTTCTTACTTCGAGCCGTCGCTCCATGAACTCGAGCTGCAGGAGAAGATGCGCGGTTTTTCGGCCGAGTCCGACGCCGGGATGGTGGCGCGATGGGTGGCCGGCAAAACCGGCTACCCCTTGGTCGACGCAGCACTCCGCCAACTTCATGCCGAAGGACACGTGCACGAGCGTGCGGCGATCTGCGCAGCGTCGTTCTTGTGCTTCGATCTCGGCGCGGACTGGCGCATCGGCCGCGATCTTTGGATGAAGGAGATTCTCGAGGCGGACGAAGCGTTATGCAACGGCAACTGGCAACGCATCGCCGGTGCGGGCACCGATCAGGCGTCATATCCGCGTATCTACAATCCGGAGAAACAGGCGCGCTATTTCGACGCGCAGGCGGTGTATATCCGGCGCTATGTGCCCGAGCTGGCGAAATTGCCGACGTCGGCGGCGCTGGCGCCTTGGACTATCGATAGGGAGCGGCAGGTCGAGCTCGGCTTTTTCACCGGCGAAAAGTACACCCAGCCGATCGTCGAGCACGACGCCACGGCGCGCGCGTTTCTCACGCGATATCAGGTCTACCGCTCGCGCCCTTGACTCGGACCTGTATTAGGGCGAGCATCGCTCGCCCATCGTAGGAGGGCAAGCGTCGCTCACTCCCGCGAGACTACCGTCAGCATCGGAAAGAATTCGTACCGAAAGCCCCGATTCGCCAAGATCACGGGATCGGTAGCGGTGAGCGCGCGCGCTTCTTTTTCGTTCTCGACCTTGACGATGCCAAGACCCCACGAGCCGCTCGGATCGATCACGGGACCAAATGCGATCGCGACGCCCCGGTCCAACATCGCCTTCCAGTATGTGCCGTGGACGCCCATGAGTTGCGCCTCGTCGGCGGTCATGTCTCCCGGGCCGAACGTGGGCCGCGGTCCGATAAGTTTCAAAAGGTAGAATGCCATGGCAACGGGGTTGATTGTCGCAAAACGCGACTCCTCGAAGACCGAGGGGCGATTCAAGCAGGCTAAGAATCAGGGGGACGATGACTACTAGGCCGCCGACGTGCACGTGCTGACGAAGTGAACGCCGTCATGATCAAAGCGATATGCCTGAGCGCGCTGTTCTTTTTGACCGCGATGACGCTCGCCATCGATGCGTCTGCAGATGCAGGAGCGGTCAAAGCCCAACAGGTCAAGTTCGTGAAAGACTACCTTTCAGCCATGCAGACGAAGAACCGCGCGGCTGCGATGAAACTCCTCCACCCGACGCTGCGTGCATGCGTGACGAGCCGGACTCGTCCATTCTTCGATTACCTCGTCACGCAACAGATGGACGGGTTTCCAAGCGGCTCGTATTCGAATCTCGACATCGGTCCCGTTAAACCGAAGAGTGAGCCATCGCTGTGGAACTACGTGCCCGCGAAAAGTTTTCCATATCCGGTGATGCCGACGTACGACATCGAAATAGGATTCGGCAACGATACGGCCACCCTCTTCAGCGACCTTCTCGAGGTCGCGCCCAGCGGCGCTTCTTGGTATTGGGTGACAGCGTGTCCAAATACAGCCGGGATGCAATTCATGCGAGCGATGCAAGCCCAGGCTGCCGCCCAGAAAGCAAACGCCAGGAAACTCGCGGCGCTCGTGCATGAACCACTGCTGTCACAAATCAAAAAATTGATCGCAGCGCATGATAAATTTGGTGCGGCGCAGGCCTATCAGAAAGCAAAAGGGGGCGATCTCGCCACTGCGGCGGCGGTCGTCGACGCGATCGAGAGCCCATAACGGAAATGTAGGGGCCGACTTTTATGGTCGGCCCCGCTTGCCCCAGTTGCAGCGGAGAAAAATAGGGCAAGCGATGCTTGCCCGAGTACAGTTAGCCCCTCCTACAACGCGGTGCCGTTACGCCGCGTACTTCTCCGCGTAGTCCGCTGCGATCGGCACGCGCGGCGAGTGTCCGCCGTAGGTCCGCACCGCAAGGTACAAGTCGAGGAAGAACCAAGCGGGCATCATGAACGGCAGCAACATCGCGCTCTGCCACCCGACGACGGGCAGACCGGCTGCGAAGTTATACGCGAAGTAAACGAGCACGCCGAGCGCGTTCACACCCAAGGCTTGGACCACATGGAAGCGCACGAATTGCGTGCGGTGCGAACGAAGGAAGACCATCAGCAGTGCGAGCGGCCACAACGGGTAGCAAACCGCAGCGAGCAGACGCTCTTCAGGTGTCGGCGGCGTCTCGATCGACGTGACCGTGGCCTTTGGCCGTTCTGGTCCGGGCGGCGGCGGCGGCGGAGCCGTCGCCTGGGAAGTCGCGCCGGCGTTCGATGAGCTGGCGCCTTCAGGCGCAGCGTTCAGCGAGCGCGGACCTGGCGCGTTCGCGCCGATCGCGCGTCCGAGCCGGCAGCCCGGACAAATCGCGTCGACAGCACAAGTGGAACAAATCTCGTGATTGCATTCGCGGCACAAGACCGCGGTCGGAACCGCAGGGTGATAGTAGCAACTCATTTCGGTGCCCTCCATAACAGCCGGACCGGCTTTTTCCCGTGCGTGCGGGTCCGTTCATAGAGGCGTACTACATGCCGCTCGGATTTGTTTCAACCGCTCCGGCGCCGTGAAAGCGGGGGATTTCAGCGAGTTTTAGGACAAAGAGGCCGCAATCGATGGTCTACAAACGACTGCTCGCCTACGCGCGTCCGCACCTCTGGCAAATGCTCCTCGGCCTGCTGTGCACGGCGCTCGGGTCGGCCGCTACCATCGCCTACTTCAAAGTCGCCGAGTACCTCGTCTCGTCCGTGCAGGGAAAGAGCGTTCATCTGCTCTTCGAGACCCTTGCCGGCTTCGCGTTGCTCAATGTGTTGAAGAATGCGGCGACCTACGCCGGGTCGTACACGATCGCGGCGGTCGGCCAGCAGATCGTCGCGCGCGTTCGCGCCGAACTCTTCCGGCGCATCGAAAGTCTGCCGCTGCAGATATTCGATCGCTGGCGCGGCGGCGAGCTGATGTCGCGCTTCTCAAACGACGTCAATCTCATGGTCCAAGGCGTCAATTCGTCGCCGCAGTTCGTCGGCGCGTTGCTCACGCTCGTCGGCTCTCTCATCGCGATGATCGTCGTGAACTGGCGCTTGATGCTTGTGCTCCTCGCGGTCGCGCCGTTCGTGTCGTATGCGGTCTCTCGTTTTTCTGGCGTCTTGCGCGGCGTGACCGGCACCTCGCTCGCGCGCGTGGCCGACGTCAACTCCGTGCTGCAAGAATCCATCGACTCGATGCGCGTGATCAAGGCGTTCGGCCGCGAGCGCTACGAGCTCGCGAGGTTCACGAACAGCAACGACGCGTATCTCGGCGCGTCGCTGAAGATGTCGCAGATCGCGCTGACCCAGACGCCGGTCGTGGATGTGATCGTCAGTCTCGGACTTGCGATCCTCGCCGGCTACTCCTTTTACGAAGTCGTGGTCGGCAGACTGACGATGGAGCAGTGGGCCGCATTTTTCACGCTCGCCATGGTCTCCGGCAATCCTGTAAATCAGATCTCCAACTACGTCAGCGATCTGAACAAGGCGATCATCGGCGCTCGACGCGCGTTCGAGATACTGGACCTGCCTGTGGAGGCGAGCGACGCTCCCGGCGCAGTGCCGCTTGTGAACGTGCAGGGCGCGGTCGAGTTCTCCGATGTGAGATTCTCATACGATGGCAAGACCGACGTGCTCAAGGGCATCAGCACGAGCGTCGCGCCGGGCAGCGTGGTGGCGCTCGTCGGGCCGTCCGGCGCCGGCAAGACGACCATCGTCAATCTGATACCGCGCTTCTACGCGCCCTCGGGCGGATCGATCTCCGTCGATGGCAAGAATATCGAAAGCGTGACGCTCGCGAGCTTGCGCGACGCGATCGCGATCGTGCCGCAGGACCCGCAACTGTTCTCCGGCACGATCGAACAGAACATCCGGTACGGGCGCCTCGAGGCGACGCCCGCCGAGGTGCAAGAAGCCGCGCTTCAAGCCAACGCCCACGATTTCATCTGCCGTTTTCCCGATGGCTACTCGACGCGCGTCGGTTCGCGCGGGATGCGGCTCTCCGGCGGCGAGCGCCAGCGCATAGCAATCGCGCGGGCGATCCTGCGCGCCCCACGCGTTCTCATCCTCGACGAGGCGACGTCTTCGCTCGATGTCGAATCCGAAACGCTGATCAACGAGGCGCTCGAGCGGCTGCTCGTCGGCCGCACGACCTTCATCATCGCGCACCGGCTGTCGACCATCCGCCGCGCGACCACGATTCTCGTCATCGTCGACGGGCGCGTGGTCGAACAAGGGACCCACGCCGGGCTGCTCGCGCAAAGCGGCGTGTATGCGCGTCTCCACGCCGCCTCGGCCATCGGCGCCGGCCAGGCGTGAACGCTCGTCCAACGCGCTCGCCGTGAATCAGCTCCGGATTCTGTTCGTCCTGCGGCCCGACGCGAGCGCGCGTCACGGCGGCGATGTGCTCCAGGCGGCGAACACGGCGGCCGGATTGCGCCAGCTCGGCGTCGATGTCGGCGTCGTGGAGTCGAAGACGCCCGATGCGCGCGGCTACGATATGGTCCACATTTTCGGCATGTTCGAGCCCGAGATCTGCGCCGCCCAATTCGACGCGTGCCGGCGCGCGGATGTGCCGATCGGCTTGTCGCCGATCTGGATCAGCAGGCGCGAATTCTTCTATCGCGCTCCGGCCTGCGAACGGGTCATTCAAAAGGCGCGTCGGGCGATTGACGCAGAGCGGCGCTTGAAAGAATTCGCGGCGCTCGATGCCGCGCGCTTTGCAGACCGGCGAACGCGCATCCGCCAGGATCGAGCCGAGACTCTGCAAGCCGGCTTGTTGCGCGCCGCGAGCATGCTGTTCCCGATGAGCGCGTTTGAAGCGCAAGAATATTCGGTGCGCCTGCACGTCAGGAACGTGCCGTTCGCGGTCGTGCCGAACGCCGTCGATCACGCGCTCGCGCAGCCTTGGGCGCAAAGCCGCAAGGGATTGCTTTGCGCCGCACGGATCGAATCCATGAAGAACCAAGCGATCACAGCGTTGGCGCTGCGCGATATGCCCGAGCAGCTGACCTTCGTCGGCGAAGCGTACGACCCGGGCTATCTTTCCGCCGTCCGGCGTTTTTCGGGATCTGCGACCACGATTCTCGACAAAGTCTCACCGTCGGAAGTCTATGCGATGTTCGCAAAGGCGAAGGTCCACGTCATGCCTTCGTGGGGTGAAGTCGCCTCGATCGTGAACCTCGAAGCCGCAGCGTGCGGAATGCAGATCGTTGCCGGCGACCGCGGCAGCGAGATGGAGTACCTCGGCGATGCCGCCGAATATGCGGACCCTGCCGATCCCGACTCCATCGCAAAGGCGGTGAATGCTGCGCTCAAGCGAGCGCCCCGCGAACAAGGTGACGCGCTCGACAAACGCGTTCGCCGTCTGACGTGGAGCCGCACCGCCGCGCTCACGCTGCAGGGATATCAGCGCGCGCTGCAACGCTGACGGCGGATTCCCGTCAGCCTGGACAGAATGAGCGGCGCATGAACCCCGTCGTCCGAAATATCCTCACCAAGCACTTCATCGATAGCAACGGCGATCCGAATGCCGCCGTGCTGCTTGCGTGCAGCGGACGCTCGGGCTCGACATGGGTCTCGCGCGTCATCAACTATCGCAACGATTTTCGGATGATGTTCGAACCGTTCCGCGAAGATCTCATCCCTGAGTGCATCGCATTCAGATTGAACCAATACATCCGGCCCAACGACCGGTCGCCGGAGTTCTTGCAGCCGGCGAAAGTCGTGTTGGCGGGCCGCGTCCGCCACGATTGGATCGACAGGTATAACCGGCGTTTCTTCTGTCAGCGCCGGCTCGTCAAAGATATCCGCGTCAATCTGTTCCTCAAATGGCTGTGCGTCAATTTTCCGCACATTCCGGTCGTGATGCTGATGCGGCACCCATGTGCGGTGGCGCTTTCACGCATGGCACTATCGTGGGACATGGATTTGCAGGCGCGATTCTTGTCGCAGCCCGCGCTCGTCGAAGACTACCTCGCGCCCTTCGCGGGCGAAATGGCCCGGGCGGGCACGGAGTGGGAGCGCCAGATCTTCGCGTGGTGCGTGGAGAACTACGTTCCTCTGGCGCAATGCGTTCCAAACGATGTCCACTTGACGTTCTATGAAGACTTTTGCCGGGCGCCGGAGGCAGAACTGGGCAAGTTCGCCGGATTTTTGCGCGTGCGTTTCGATGACCACGTGCGCAAAGAGATCGCGACCCCTTCGCAGACGGTGCGCACAAATCTGGACGGACAAGGCTACAGTTCGATCGTGAGCGGCGATGACGTCGTCGGCGGATGGCGGCGGGAGGTCAGCCCGCAGCAGATCAAACGAGCGGTCGAGATCGTCCGGATGTTCGGCCTCGACAGGATTTACGGCGAAGAGCCGATGCCTCTGCCCGATGCGAAAGAACGTGCCTTTATTCCGGCCGATCAGCACTCAAGCATGAACGCCGGGCTAAGGTCGAGTGCGACCGGGGAGTAGCGGGCTCACCGCCGGCGCAGATGCGATTCGAGGCGGCGCATAGCCAAAAGCCGGCCGTAGTTCATCTGGCGCAGCCACGGGCGGATGCGCCAGCCGCGTGCGGCCTTAGAGAAAAGCGCGTCGACTTCGGCAAACGTGCCGGCCCACAGCGAAGAAAGTCGCTCGATGGTAGGCAGCGCGCTTTCGGGATACGAGCCGGCGAACGGCAGCACGTCGGCGGCGATATGTCCCCACACGCCCGCAGGCGACGCGGCGCGCAATTGATCGTCGGTCGCCACAAAGCCCGATTGCCCGAGCGAATGATACAATCGACCTTTTTCCCATTCACGCCTGGGCGGGGTCACGTGGCCGTAGTGGTGCCACACGTCAGCGACGACAATGCTCTTGCAGGGTGGTACGAGCCGCTCGTGGACGGCCCCGCTCCAGCGACGGCTGGGCGATAGGCGAAAGAAGCAGAGGCGGCGCGCGATGTCGCGCCACCAGCCGAACGAGCCGACGAAGTGCCGGCTGTAGCCTTCGACCGCTTCCACGTCCGCGGGTAGCTTCGCCAACAGCGCAGCGATCGCGGTCAGTTCGTCGCCGTGGACTTCGTCGGCGTCGAAGAACAAGGCCCAGCCTTGCCTTATATCCGGTGGGGTGGCTTCGATGCAGACGTTTCGCGCCGCGGCGAAATCGCTGAACGTCGTGCGGACGACCGTCATCTTTCCTCGGGCCGCCAATGCGCAGTTCGCGAGCGTGGACGCATGCGGCCCCGGACTTTCGCCCGAGTTGTCGTTGACGACGAGATGATCGGAAACAGATTCGATGGATGAGAGCGCGGCTTCGAGATAGGGCTCGGGCTTGCTGCCGATGATGAGGTGAGCGACGATGCCGGGAAATGACGGCATAGCGCCTGAACTTGCGTGCCGATGAGAATAGTCCTGGTCGCGGATCAGTTCTCACGCGAAGGCGGCGCTGAGGCATTTGTCAACGGCTACGCCGTCGGACTACACGATCGCGGACATCACGTCGGTCTTTGTGTCTCTCACGTCGCCGCCGATGCCCCGGTTCTTCCGCCGGGAATCGGGCTGGCCGTCGTGCCGTTCGCCCGCGAGGGAGAAGCCGGCGATCCGGTTGCCGCACGAGACGTCGTCGATGCGATAAGCGAATTCTCTCCCGACGTCGTGCACGTGCACAACGCGTTCGACTGGGAAGTCTTCGATGCGCTGCGCGCGCGCTGGCCGCTCGTCTGGCATTGTCACGACTATCGGACGAATTGTCCGAACGGCGACCGGCGTCTCCCGCATTGGGGGCTGCCGTGCCGGCGCCCGATGGGCTCAGCGTGCCTCGTTCATAGCGTCGTCAGCGGCTGCGTGGCGGGGCCCCGCCCCCAAACCTGGCGCAAGCTCCGCATGCGTCAGCGACTGTTCGAGTCGGTGAAGCGCTCCGATATGATCGCAGCGCCGAGCGTGTGCGTTGCGACGATCCTCGAATCAAACGGCGTCGACCGCGAACGGATAGCCGTCGTTCCGTCGTTCACGCCATTCGCCGATCTTCCGCTCGCGCCGTCATATCCAAGCGCGCCCGCGCTGATGTTCGCGGCACGCCTTGTCGAACAAAAAGGCATCGACGACGTGCTGTGGCTCGTTCGGGACCTGCAGCAGAGCGGCGTGACGGCGCGAGTCATCATCGCCGGAGGCGGGCCGGGCTTGCCGCGCTTTCAAACGGCCGCAAAAAGCTTTCCGGCTTTGGACGTTCGGGGGATGCTGCACGCTCGCGCGCTCTCATCCGCGTACGCCGAATGTTCCGCCGTGCTGATCACGCCGAATTGGCTGGACCCGTTTCCGCTCACGGGCCTGGACGCGATGGCGCACGCCCGGCCCGTCATAGCCTACGACATCGGCGGCATCGGCGAGCTCGTGCAAAGCGGGCTCGACGGCATCATGGTCCGGTCGGGAGATCGCCGCGGCCTCGCGTCGGCGGCGAAGCTCATCCTGGCCGATCCGGCCCACGCTGCGGAGATGGGCCGCGCCGGCCGGGAGAAAGTCCGTGCGAAATATCGTCTCGGGCACAGCCTCGACGCGGCGATGCGCGTCTACGGCGAAGCGGTCAAGCTCCGAGCGGCATCTGCTTAGAGCTAGCTGCCAGGAATCGTCCGCCGGCCGAAGAAAAGGCTGAGTATCAGCGAAACGACGACTTGTCGGAATTGAACATCGACGCCGCTCTTTCAAGGTGCCATCCCGGCAACTTGACTGTATCGGGTTTTGTGTTATAATTGGAATCTATGCCAAAGTGGGACGATTGCGCCGGGCGGCGGGGTCGGCTTGAGCCACACGGCTCGCCGTAAATCCGTCGCTTAATTAAGTAGCGCGTCGTCCGCTTCGCTTTCGCGGTCCCCATACCGCAGCTGGACCCACGCGTGTCCTATGTGAGTCAACAGATCAACGAAGCGACCGGCCTTCCTTAGAGCAGGCGCTTGGCGCACGATGACTTGATGCCAACTCCCGCCCCGCGGCATGGGCGGAACCAAAAGTAAGGTGAAACCGGGAACGATGGCCACCAAAGATACAACAAAGACCCCCAAACCGAAAACTCCACGAGTCGCGAAAGTCGCGGTGCCGAAGGTGCCCAAGGCGCCGAAAGCGCCAAAACCTCCCAAACCGAAAGCTCCGCCGAAGAAAAAAGGGAGCGCGGTCGCTCGTGCGCGCGCTCGCCAGCCTCGGCCTATCGCGCGTCTCGCGCGGCTCACCGATCCGCGCGCCGCTCTCGAAGCGCTGATCGAGACCAAAGGCGTGGTCAAGACGGTCGAAAGCGCGAGCATGGACTTGCGGCCGCCCGGCCTCAAGCGCGAGCGTTTTACGTTTGCGAAAATCCCCCACACTCTCGACATCCCGGACCTCATCGAGCTCCAGAAGGACTCGTTCAACTGGTTCATCACCGAGGGTCTGCGCGACGCCTTTACGTCGATATCGCCTATCAAGGACTTCACCGGCAACCTGGTGCTCGAGTTCGGCGAGCACAGCCTCGGCGAGCCGAAATACAGCGTTGACGAATGCCGCGAGCGCGACATGACGTTCTGCGCGCCGCTGCGCGTGCGCGTCCGGCTCATCACCTCCGAGTCGGGCGAGATCAAGGGTATTCCCGATCAAGAGATCTTCATGGGCGATTTCCCGCTCATGACTGAAAAAGGCACGTTCCTCATCAACGGTGCGGAGCGCGTCATCGTCAGTCAGTTGGTCCGCTCTCCCGGCGTCTATTTCGCCGGCGACCAGGACACGAACAACCGGCCCATCTACCGCGCGACGGTCATCCCGAATCGCGGCGCATGGATTGAATTCGAGACTGACAACGGCACGAAGAACGACACGACCGAAGGCACCATCGGCGTGCGGATCGATAAGAACCGCAAGATCATGGTCACCACGTTCGTGCGCGCGTTGGATAAGAAGTACGAATCCGACGAAGCCCTCCTGGCGTTGTTCGCCGACCCAGTGACCGGCGAAGTCCCGGCCTTGATCATGAATTGCCTCGAAAAAGACAAAGACATCAAGACCCGCGAGGACGCCCTCAAGGAGCTCTACAAGAAGCTGCGGCCCGGCGAGCCCGAAAATCCGGACAACGCCGAGACGCTCTTGCGCAACACGTTCTTCGACGAGAAGCGCTACGATCTCGCCGCGGTCGGCCGCTATAAGCTCAGCCGCAAGCTCGAGCGGCAGTTCGCGAAGATGAACGTCGAAGCGCCGCAGATCGAAGACGTGAAGGACATTCACGGCAAGGTCAAATCGAAGTCCGTGCGCTGCTTGACGCGCGAGGACCTCATCGCGGTCGTCCGCCAGTTGATCGAAGTGGTCAACGGCTCGCAATCCATCGACGACATAGACCACCTCGGCAACCGCCGCATTCGTTCCGTCGGCGAACTGCTGCAGAACCAATTCCGCGTCGGCCTGCTGCGGCTCGAGCGCGTCGTGCGCGAGCGCATGACCGTGCAAGACCTGGAGACGGTCACGCCGCAGGTCCTGATCAACATCAGGCCGGTCGTCGCAGCGATCAAAGAGTTCTTCGGGTCAAGCCAGCTCTCGCAGTTCATGGACCAGACCAATTCGCTGGCCGAACTCACCCACAAACGCCGGCTTTCCGCGCTTGGCCCGGGCGGGCTCTCGCGCGAGCGGGCGGGCTTCGAAGTGCGCGACGTCCACCACAGCCACTACGGACGCATCTGTCCGATCGAGACGCCGGAAGGGCCGAACATCGGCCTCATCGGATCGCTCGCCACCTACGGCCGCGTGAACCGCTACGGCTTCATCGAGACCCCGTATCGCATCGTGCGCAAGGGCATCGTCACCGACGACATCATCTACCTCACGGCAGACGAAGAGGATCAGTTCCGCGTGGCTCAGGCCAACTCGGAGATCGATCCGAAGGGTCATCTGCTGGGCGAGCGCGTCGTGTGCCGGTATGCTGAAGAGTACATCGAAGCCACGCCGAACGACGTCCACTTGATGGACGTCTCGCCGAAGCAGATCGTGTCCGTGGCCACGGCGCTCATCCCGTTCCTCGAGCACGACGACGCGAACCGCGCGCTCATGGGTGCGAACATGCAGCGCCAGGCCGTTCCGCTGCTGCGGCCGCAATCGCCGCTGGTCGGCACCGGCATGGAGTATCGCGCCGCGAAGGATTCCGGCGGCGTGGTCGTCGCCGATGACTCGGGCAAGGTGGTCGGCGTCACCGCCGAACGCATCGAGATCGAGAACGCCAAAGGCATCGTCAAGACCTATCCATTGATCAAGTACATGCGCTCCAACGCGGGCACGTGCATCAATCAACTGCCGCTCGTCAGCAAAGGCGAGCACGTGAAGCGCGGGGCGATCATCGCCGACGGTCCGTCAAGCGACGGCGGCGAGCTGTCGCTCGGGCAGAACGTCTTGGTGGCGTTCATGCCGTGGGAAGGCTACAACTACGAAGACGCCATCCTCATCTCCGAGCGGCTCGTCAAGGACGATCGTTTCACCTCGATCCATATCGAGGAGTACGAGTGCGAAGCGCGCGACACGAAGCTCGGGCCTGAAGAGATCACCCGCGACATCCCCAACGTGGGCGAAGACGCGCTGCAGGACCTCGACGAGCAGGGCATCGTGCGCATCGGCGCAGAGGTCCGGCCGGAAGACATCCTCGTCGGCAAGGTGACGCCGAAGGGCGAGACCGAGCTCACGGCCGAGGAACGCCTGCTGCGCGCCATCTTCGGCGAGAAGTCACGCGAAGTCCGCGACACGTCGTTGAAAGTGCCGCACGGCGAAAAAGGCAAAGTCATCGACGTCAAGGTGTTCAAGCGCGAAAACGGCGACGAACTCTCGCCCGGCGTCAACGAGCTGGTTCGGGTCTACGTCGCACAGAAGCGCAAGATCTTGCAAGGCGACAAGATGGCCGGCCGCCACGGCAACAAGGGCGTCATCGCGAAAGTGCTGCCCGAAGAGGACATGCCATATCTGCCGGACGGCACGCCGATCGAAATCGTACTGAATCCGCTGGGCGTGCCAAGCCGCATGAACATCGGGCAGATCATGGAGACCCACCTGGGTTGGGCCGCCAAACTGCTCGGGTATCACATCGCCACGCCGGTGTTCGACGGCGCGCGCGAGTCCGACATCCGCGAGTGGCTGGAGCGCGCGAATCTCGCGCCCACCGGCAAGACCAAACTCTACGACGGGCGCAACGGCGAATCGTTCGACCGCGAAGTGACCGTTGGCTACATATACATGCTCAAGCTCGCGCACCTCGTGGATGATAAGATCCACGCGCGCTCGACCGGCCCATACTCGATGATCACGCAGCAGCCGCTGGGCGGCAAAGCGCAATTCGGCGGACAGCGATTCGGCGAGATGGAGGTCTGGGCGCTCGAAGCGTACGGCGCCGCCTACACGCTGCAAGAGCTGCTCACCGTGAAGTCCGACGACGTCGTCGGACGCGTCAAGACGTATGAAGCCATCGTCAAAGGCGAGAATGTGCTGGAGCCCGGCGTGCCCGAATCGTTCAAGGTGCTCATCAAAGAGCTCCAGGCACTCGCGCTCGACGTCAAAGTCTTGACGGCCACGCGCGAAGAGATCGAGATCCGGCTCACTGACGAAGATCTCAGCGAGAAGGCGAGCGAGATCGGCCTGCTGATGGGCGACGAAGATCCTAAGCTGGTCGCTCCCGCGCCCACCACGGCCGCGTCGCGACCGCGCAAAACAGGTCCGGACGGAGATGCAGAAGAGGCCGAATCGATCGGCGTCAGCGCGGCGACGGCCGTGATGGATCCCGATGCGGACGACGAAGACGACGACGCCGAGACCGGCGACGACTCAACCCTAGAGATCCTCGGCGATGGGGACCTCGGTTCGATTGAAGATGTGGAGCCGTAAGCGTAATTCATGGCAACGATGTTAGACGTCAACAATTTCGACGCGATGCGCATCGGGCTGGCAAGCCCGGAGCAGATCCGTGCGTGGTCTTTCGGCGAAGTGAAAAAGCCGGAGACCATCAACTACCGCACGCTCAAACCCGAGCGCGACGGACTTTTCTGCGAGAAGATCTTCGGTCCGACTAAGGACTGGGAATGCCATTGCGGCAAGTACAAGCGGATCCGCTTCAAAGGCATGATCTGCGACCGCTGCGGCGTTGAGATCACGCGCGCGAAAGTGCGCCGCGAACGCATGGGGCATATCGAGCTCGCCACGCCGGTCTCGCACATCTGGTATTTCAAAGGCGTGCCGTCGCGCATCGGCATTCTACTCGACATGTCGCCGCGCCAGCTCGAGAAGGTCATCTACTTCGCGGCGTACATCGTCATCGATCCGGGGGGCACGCCGCTCGAGCCGCGCGAGATCCTCACCGAGCAGAAATACCGCGAATACCGCGACAAGTACGGCAGCGCGTTCAAAGCCGGCATGGGGGCCGAATCCGTGCGCGAGCTGCTGCGCGAACTGAACCTGCGCAAGCTGCAGGCGGAGATGCGCGGCGAGTTCGAGGGCACAAGCGGTCAGAAGCGCATCAAGGCCGTGAAACGCCTTGAGGTAGTAGAAGCATTCCTCAATTCCGGCAACAAGCCGGACTGGATGATCATGTCGTGCGTGCCGGTCATACCGCCGGAATTGCGTCCGATGGTGCAGTTGGACGGCGGCCGGTTCGCCACGTCCGACTTGAACGATCTCTACCGGCGCGTCATCAACCGCAACAACCGGTTGAAGCGGCTGCTCGAATTGTCTGCGCCCGAGATCATCATCAAGAACGAAAAGCGCATGCTGCAAGAAGCGGTCGACGCGCTGATCGACAACGGACGCCGTGGCCGCCCGGTCACCGGGCCCAACAACCGTCCGCTAAAATCGCTTTCCGATATCCTCAAGGGTAAGCAGGGCCGCTTCCGGCAGAACCTGCTCGGCAAACGCGTGGATTATTCCGGGCGCTCGGTCATCGTGGTCGGCCCCAATCTTCGCCTGCATCAATGCGGCCTGCCGAAAGAGATGGCGCTCGAGCTCTTCAAGCCGTTCGTGATGAAGAAGCTCGTCGACCGCGGTCAGGCGCACAACATCAAGAGCGCGAAGCGCATGGTGGAACGCGTCCGGCCGGAAGTCTGGGACGTGCTCGATGAAGTCATCAAAGACCATCCGGTCTTACTGAACCGCGCCCCAACGCTGCACAGGCTCGGCATCCAAGCATTCGAGCCCGTGTTGGTCGAAGGCAAGGCGATTCAGATCCATCCGTTGGTCTGCACGCCTTACAACGCCGATTTCGACGGCGATCAAATGGCCGTACACTTGCCGCTTTCCGCAGGCGCGCAAGCGGAGGCGCGCATCCTCATGCTCTCCGCCAACAACATCCTGCAGCCGTCATTCGGCAACCCGGTGTCCATACCGTCGCAAGACATGGTGCTCGGACTGTACTACCTGACCATCGATCACACGATGGCGGGCACCGAGCCCAGCCGGTTGGACGAGGCGGGCAATCCCGTGCCGCGCTCGTTCTTCTCTGAAAAAGAAGCCGAGATCGCGTACGACTGCAAGGCCATCAACTTGCACGAGCCGATCCGCGTCCGGCGTCAAGGCGACAGCATCGAGACCACGATGGGCCGGCTCATCTTCAACATGGCGCTGCCGGAGCACTGGCACCATCCGTACGTCAACTACACCATCGACAAGAAGGGCTTGACGAAGTTCATCGCAGCTTGCTACCGCAAGTACGGCAACGCGGAGACGGCGGGCTTCCTCGATTCGATTAAGACGTTGGGCTTCCGGTTCGCGACGATCTCGGGCACCACGGTCTCTATCGCCGACATCGTGATTCCGGCGAAGAAATACGAGCTCATCGCAAAGGCCGACAAAGCCGTGGACCAAGTCAACGAGCTCTACCGGACGGGACTTTTTTCGGACGACGAGCAGTACACGAAGACCATCGACATCTGGACGAAGACCGGCGAAGAGGTCACGCAAGCGCTGCTGGCCGGACAGAACCGGCTCAATCCCATCTTGATGATGGCGACGTCGGGCGCGCGTGGTTCCATCGCGCAGGTGAAGCAGATCGCCGGTATGCGCGGCCTCATGGCCGACCCGTCTGGCCGTATCTTGAGCATTCCCATCAAGGCCAACCTCAAAGAAGGCTTGACGGTGCTCGAATACTTCATCTCCACGCACGGCGCGCGCAAAGGTCTCGCCGACACCGCGCTGCGGACGGCGGACTCGGGCTATCTCACGCGCCGTCTGGTCGACGTCGCGCAAGATGTCATCGTGCGCGAAGAGGATTGCAAGTCGGTGCGCGGCATCACCGTACGCGATATCGCATCCGGCAAAGAGATCATCGAAGGGCTGTTCAACCGCATCAACGGACGTTTCGCGATCGACGACATTCCGGATCCGGCGCACCCGGGCAAGTTCCTCGTGCGTTCCGGAGTTGAGATCGACGACGACACCGCGCAAGCGATCGTCGATGCCGGCGTAAAGGATGTCAAGATCCGATCGGTGCTCACGTGCGATGCCATCGTCGGCGTGTGTGCTGTCTGCTACGGTCGCAACCTCGCCACCGGCGGCAAGGTGGACATCGGTGAAGCGGTCGGCATCATCGCGGCTCAATCCATCGGCGAACCGGGCACGCAGCTCACGCTGCGCACGTTCCACACCGGCGGCGTCGCGTCCGAGGACATCATCACGGGTCTGCCGCGCGTCGAGGAACTCTTCGAAGCGCGCAAGCCGAAGGGCCAGGCCATCATCACCGAAGAGACCGGCTCCATCCACATCCAAGAAGAAAAGGGCATGAAGGAAGTGGTGGTCACCGACGATCAGGGTGAAGAGCACATCTACGAGATTCCGTTCAACGTGCATCTCATGGTCCACGACGGCGACAAAGTCGTGGCCGGCGATTCGCTCATCGACGGCTCGGTGAGTCCGCACGACATCTTGCGCCTCAAGGGCGAGACCGCGCTGCAGAATTACCTCGTGCAAGAAGTGCAGAAGGTCTACAAGAGCCAGGGCGTCGACATCAACGACAAGCACATCGAAGTCATCGTGCGCAGCATGCTGCGCAAGAAGAAGGTCACCGAAAGCGGCGGCACGCGTCTGCTTCCGGGTCAGATGCTCGATGCCGACAAGTTCCACCACATAAACGAACAACATGTCGCCGAAGGCAAGGCGCCGGCCAAGGCCGACACCGTGTTGCTCGGCGTGACCAAAGCGTCGCTCGCCACCGAGTCGTTCTTGTCGGCAGCTTCGTTCCAAGAGACCACGCGCGTGCTGACGCAAGCCGCCATCGAAGGCAAGTACGATCCGTTGCTGGGCCTGAAGGAAAACGTGATCATCGGCAAGCTGATCCCGGCGGGAACCGGCATGCCGATCTATCGTGGGGTCGACGTCTGGGGCAAAGGCGTGCCGCGCCATCGCGAAGTCGACATCTTCGCGGAGCTCGACGCCGAGTTCGGCGGCGGTGCGACCGACGGCGATTTGGCCGGCGTCGGAGCGATGCCGGGCAGTGACGCCGGTCCGGCCGTGCCGGATCCGCTCAGCGAGATGGACTCGTAAGGGCGACTCCGTGGGGCCAACTCTCTCTGTGGGGCCGACCTTTATGGTCGGCCTCATTTTTTGGTCCATCTTATTGCTGTAGGGCCAACCTTCTCTGTGGGGCCGACCTTCATGATCGGCCTGACCGATGATAAACATCGGTCCCACATTACGCGCGACAGGACGAAAACACCAGCGTTGTCAAAATCGTCCGGCAGTCCGTTGCAACTCTCGCCTGCGAGGTGCATATCGTGAACTGGATTCGAGCAACAACCGCCATCACCACAATCGTATCCGGAATCATCGCAGGCGTCGCGCCGACCCAGCCGGCGCTGGCCGATTGGCCCGTGTTCGATCGCGACCCGGCCCGAAGCGGATTTGCCGCAGGCGACACTGCGATCTCTCTTGCAAATGTCCGGCACTTGCACCGTCGATGGGTCGCAACGTACGACGCCACGGCGGATGGAGCACCGATTCTCATCGCAAACGTGCCGCTTTCGGCGAACAGCACGTCGCCCGTGTTATACCAAGAGACTCGCCTGGGAACGACATATGCTGTGAACGCCTACAGCGGCGAGATCGTTTGGAAGCGCACGACACAGGGAGTGAACATCACCTCATCGATGCCCGCTGCGGACCCATCGGGGCAGTGGATCTACGCACCGGGTGTCGATGCCCACGTGCGTAAGTACGCTGCGGCAACCGGCAAGGAATTTCGCGGCAACGGATTTCCTTTGCGCATCACGTGGTCTCCGGAGATTGAAAAAGACGCGTCCGCGTTGAACGTGGCCAACGGCTACTTGTATGCCGAGACATCGGGCTACTTTGGAGACGCCGGGCAGTACGACGGTCACGTCGTCACCCTGGGCTTGCAGAGCGGACATGTGCACGTGGTCAACGCGCTATGCAACGACATCCATCATCTGATCCGGACTCCCGGCGAATGTGCTCAGACAAAAGCCGGCATCTGGGCGCGCGGAGGCGCGGTCGTCGATCCCGATCCGTCGATGGCCGGCCGCATATACGTCTCCACCGGCAATGGCGACTTCAACGCAAATCAGGGTGGACATGATTATGGCGATTCGGTGCTCGCGATCAGTGCGAACGGATCGACCCTCGTGGACACGTTTACGCCGACCAATTACCAGCAACTGGAGAACGGCGACGTCGATCTCAGCAGCTCGGCGCCGGTGATGCTTCCGAAGCAGCCGGCGAGCAACACGCCGCTCATGGCCGTTCAGGGCGGAAAAGACGGCCTGCTCAAACTTCTCAATCGCAAGCATTTGGGCGGCGTGGGCGGCGAACTTCAGGATTACAACTTGAACGAGGGCATATTCACGGCCCCGGCCGTTTGGACCGACCGAGACGGAACGACGTGGCTATTTGTCGGAAGCGCTTCCGCGGTCACGGCATTGCAGCTGGTCACCGTCAACGGCAGAAGCACGCTGCAACACGTGTGGACTGCGCAGGTCGGCGGCACTTCGCCGGTGGTCGCCAACGGAATCGTCTTCGCGGCGACGAGCGGCGCGGTGAACGCCTTCAACGCGCGCACTGGACACGAAGTGTGGTCGAGTTCGCAGCAATCCGCAGGCGGAAGCATCGGAAACGTCCACTGGGAGAGTCCGATCGTCGTAAGAGGTTGGCTCTACATGTCGGACGAGAACGGCAACGTGACGGCGTATAGCCTCTAGCAAGATCGGTCGATCCTATATAGGTTTGCTCTTGGCGCGCCGGCGTATATCGGATAGTAACCAACAAGGATGTAATACTCATGCTCAGCCAAGCGTGCGTTTGTGAATAACCCGACGGACTAGTCCTCGTCGCGGCGCAAACGCAGGCTTCAACGCGCGGCGCCCGCAATCGGTGGTCACACCGTCGAGCTCGCGGCTCAACAGGAGATCATCATGAGTCATCTTCTAAAGCTCTGTGGCCGGTCTGTCGGGATGAGCGCATTCGCGATCTTCGTATTCACGGCACCGGTTCTGGCGCACCCGACGATCGATGTTGCGGCGTCGAACTGGAAGTTCACGCCCGCGACCATCACGGTGAATGCCGGCGAACCTACGACGTTGCGGCTGATATCGACATCCGGCACGCACGGCATCGCGTCCGATGACCTCGGAATCTCGAGCACGATGATCCAACCGGGCAAATTTGTCGAGGTGTCGTTCACGCCGAAAACATCGGGCACATTTGCGGTGCACTGCAGCGTGTTTTGCGGCGCCGGTCATCCCAACATGGTGTTGACGGTCGTCGTGACGGGCGCCGCCGCCATGCCCACCACCGCGCCGGCGGCCGCCACGCCTGCGCCTACCCCGATGCCCAGGGCATCTCCAACTGCAAAGCCGACGCCCAAGCCGATGATCGACGATCGTCATTTCATTATCATGTTGGTCGCGCACGACCGCATGGGCGTCCAACTCGCCCAACTGGCGGTGAAGTTCTCGAAGCGTCACGATCTCCGGGTGCTTGAGACGACGGTCGGCGCGAAGGATACGAGCGCGATTGCGCTTCTAGGGCGCTGGTACAAGACGTGGTACGGGTCGAGCGTGCCGGCGATGGCGATGATGACCGATCACGCGCAAATGCCCAGGATGGACATGTCGCCGAGCTACCTCACGGACGCACCGGACTTCGATCGTGCGTTTCTAGCCGTCGCGATTCACCACAGCGCGACGGGCGCCGCGATGTCCGCCATCGCGATGGATGGATTCACGCACAATGAATTGCGCACGTTCGCGCGATCCACCGCGTCAGGGCAGCTGGCGCTCGCATCTCAGCTTTGGCGATTGTACGATTCATCGTATCCCGCTAAATAACGGCAGAAGGGCCACGACGATGCTCGCATTCGTCGAGCCCACTATCCGCAACGGTGCGTCGGATGACAACTCGATGGATTGGACCACGGTGTTGTCGCGCGTGGCGTGAAAATAGCGTGACTACTGCGCCGGCCGCGACGCCGGCGAACTCGATGGGGCGCAAGGTTGGGTCCGGCGTTGCCGGCGGTTGGGCGGTCGGCCGAATTGGGTGGACCGCTTATGGGTCAAAGTAGTGTGATATACTTGGCTGAACCGTGCTCAGCAAAGTCGGTCGATTGTTGGGGAACAATGTCATGCTTCCATATTTTGCTCTAACGATTGCCATTAGTGGAGAGATTCTCGTCTTATCGGTTTTGCTCGGCGCCGCCCCCTCTCCGATTCCATCGGCGTCCGGTCAGCCCGAAGTGGTCGGAGCACCCGAAGGTACCGCAACTATTTTCGTTCCCAAAGATACGATTATCGTCGTCACGACGCTCGAAGGGCTATCTTCCTACGCCGCTCACACTGGCGAAAAAATCCAATATGTAGTCACACAAGACGTCGTCGTCGCTGGGTACGTAGTCGCAAAGGCTGGCGATGCAGCGGAGGGGCTGGTTCTGGAAAGTCAAGCGGGTGAAAGCGATAGCGGTTTTGGCTTTGGGTAC
Organism: Candidatus Eremiobacteraceae bacterium; assembly: GCA_036511855.1. NCBI lineage: Bacteria > Bacillati > Vulcanimicrobiota > Vulcanimicrobiia > Candidatus Eremiobacterales > Candidatus Eremiobacteraceae > Candidatus Eremiobacteraceae bacterium. The sequence goes on from DATCBN010000027.1 coordinate 65,994, forward strand.
AAGGCCGCAAATCTGCGAGTAAGCGTCGACTCCGTTTTCAATTTCTGCGGCGACACGATCGCCATGACATTTGACCGTACGGAGTACCGTCGACGCCAAGGGCTCTTCGATTCCAATAAGGACGTTCAGGTGATCAAGGGACAAAAGTACGGATCACTTGTTAGCCGTCCACAGAAGATCTGCGGCGTGCCAACAACTGAGACCCCCGCGCCAATACCAGCGGACACAATTCCGAGCGCGACAGTTACCGCTGCGCCGAGTCCGGGAGCCTGACCCTTCGTCTTAGTAGAAGCGATAGCTACTTAGGATGGGCCCGTGTTAGATCCGTATGAAGAATATCAAACATCGACATGATCCGGAACGTCCCGGGGTCCTCACAGAAGGGTGCGGATGCCGGCGGTTGAATTTTCCGCGTCCCTCATAAGTTCAAGAAAAGGATCGAGCGCATGTATATTTCGGTAGTGACGCTGACCGTCGACGACATCGACCGCGCAGTCGACTTCTACACGAATAAGCTAGGGTGGGAAAAGACCATGGACGTGCCGATGGGCGAACGCCGCTGGGTGACAGTGGCACCATCGGGATCGCAGACGGCTTTCACGCTGACAAAGGATGCGCCGGAATCGCGGCCTCAAAAGACCGGCGGCTTCAGCGGCGTCATTCTCGAAGTCGACGACGTCTTCCAATCGTACG
>DATCBN010000028.1 GCA_036511855.1 Candidatus Eremiobacteraceae bacterium
AAGAAGAACTGCGCCGGCGCATCGACAAGCGGCGCGCCACGCAGCCCATCGAGATGCCGAACTCGGGCAGCATCTTCCGCAATCCGCCGGGCGACCACGCGGCGCGGCTCATCGAAGCGTCGGGTTGCAAAGGAATGCGCCACGGGGGCGCACAGGTCTCGCAAAAACACGCCAATTTCATCGTCAACTCGGGCGGCGCGACGTGTGCCGACGTGCTTGCGCTCATCGAAGAAGTGCGACAAAGAGTTTTCGAGCAGCAGGCGGTGTCGCTCGAATTGGAAGTCCATGTGCTGTGAATCGCCGTGAGTAATTCCACGATCGCCGTGCTGATGGGCGGGCGCTCCGCGGAGCGTGAGATCAGCCTGCAGACCGGTGCCGGGGTTTTGACGACGCTCGAACGGCTCGGATACGCCGCGTTTGCGACGGATTACGACGACCAGCTCGTCGAGAACTTGCGCGAGCGCCGGCCGGATGCGGTCTTCATCGCGCTCCACGGCGGCGCGGGCGAGGACGGGTCGGTACAGGCCATGCTCGAATGGCTGCGGATCCCATACCAAGGTTCGGGCGTGCGCGCAAGCGCCGTCGCGATGGACAAGTGGATTTCGAAAGCGCTGATGCGCGCCGAAGGAATTCCGACACCGCCCGCCGCGGTCATCGAAGCGATCGCGCCCGGCGCAGTCATACCGCCGATCCCGGTCGACATCGGCTGTCCGTGCGTCGTCAAACCCGTCGCCGACGGGTCCTCGGTGGGCGTGCACATCGTGAGCGAGCAGGCCGACTGGGAGCCTGCAATCCGCGACGCGGCGGTGAACGGCGACCGGATTCTCGTCGAACGCTACGTCGGCGGCCGGGAATTCACCGTCGCGGTGTTGGACGACGTGGCGTTGCCCGTCGTCGAGATCATCCCAAATGACGAGTCGTACTCGTACGAGGCGAAGTATACCCCCGGCGGCAGCACGCACCGCGTGCCGGCCGATGTCGACACGGCGAACACGACGCGCATGCAGAAGTTCGGGCTGGATCTGCATCGCGCGCTTGGCGCCCGCGACTATTCGCGCACCGATGTGCTGCTCGACAACGACGGCAAACTTTACGTGTTGGAGTGCAACACCTTGCCCGGCCTAACGCAGTTCAGTCTTTTTCCGGAGGCCGCGGCCGCGGCGGGCATCGACTACGCCGCACTTATCGAGCGCCTTGTGAAGGCCGCGCTGCGCCGTGCCGAAGTGGTGAACTGACGATGATGGAATTTTTAAGATTCCTGTGGGGCGCATATTGGCGTGTCTCACCGAGCTACTTCGCCCAGACCGATTTGATGCCCGATACGTCGCCGTTGGGTCCCGACCTCGCGTCACAGCCGATGTGGCAAAAGGCACGCCAGCAAATCGATGCGCTGCAAAAAATCGACCCTGATTTCAACGAGTTTGCGTTTATGGACTACGCCGCCAGAGCGTATGTCCAAGCTACGTTGGCCCAAGGCGCGATGGATCTGAGCGGAGCGCGCGATGTCGTGACACCCGAGTTCGCGGTGCGACTAGCGGCGAAGATCGACACGTGGAAAAATGAGGGATTCCGCCGAGTGATCAGCGGTCTGAAGCTCGACGGCACCACGCTCTTCAAAGTCGCGCTCGATGGGATTTCCGAATCGTTGGTCGTGCGGATGGCCGGCACTGCTGTTCGCTATACGCTGGACACGGCAACAGGCGTCGCGGCTGAAGGTAGTATTCAAAGCGAGACTTTCACCGAGTTCGCAACATTCGTCCGGCCAACCGGCACTGTCACGCCGAAAACGGCACAACTCGGCGGACCGACACACTGTCCGTCGTGCGGCGCGCCGGCGCCGATGTCCGCCACGAAGTGCGCGTTCTGCAACACGCCGCTCACGCCGTCCGCCGCCCCATGGCTGCTCGACCACGTGAGCCAATCCGCCTACACGTAGCGTTTTAGGGCCTTTGTACTAGGGCAAGCATCGCTTGCCCAAAATTTTCTTCTAACGTACTAGGGCAAGCATCGCTTGCCCCGATTATATTGTGGCCCACCCGCTCTGTGGAGGCACCGAGTCTGTGGGGCCGACCTTCATGGTCGGCCAGATTGTTTATCAATCACTCAATTTAGTGCAACAGCCCACTCCCGCCATCGTTGCGCGTTCACGCCCATCACCAGCAGCCACACGGTCAGCGATCCTTCCCCGACGATGCCGGGCAACAGATTGAACGGATACAGAAAGCTCGCGAGCGGCGGGAACAGAAATGTCAGCCAACTCAAACCGGCAAGCGCCATCAGCACACCGATCGTTCGAGGCATGAAGGTCGATTTGAATACGAGATAGCCGATCAAGAGGCAATAGAAACCGAAAAAAACCAGCGGGATATTGTGGGCTGTGCCGTTCAGTTTGAGAAACATGTACGCAAGCGACTGCAATTGCTCCGTCGAGAAAACATTCAAATACTTATCCCCGCCCAACACGACTAAGGGAGCGAGATCAAGGAGGCAGCCAATTCCTGAAATAGCGCATCCCACGAGGCTGAAGAACGCAGCGAGCAAAGAGACGGTTCTATTCACAGGCTTGAATAGCACGTAGAAAAGGGCAGTCACAGCGATGTACCACGCGACCACGAGAACGTCGGCTTCGAAATCGATCTGCACTGCCGGCACGTGCGCCATGATATTTATCGCAGTTGCCGCCGCGTCGCCGGAAACGATAACCTTGCCGCCAAAGGCGAGAGAAAGTCCGCCGGTCAAGAACGTGAGCAGATAAAAGACGCCGGCAATCCGGGCCGTGAGAACCGGCGATGCTTCTGAAGCGGGTTTAGTCATCACATCTGCGCTCACGGTCGATTCTCCTAACGCCGATAGCACCGCCGAACAAAAGTAGTCGCGGCCGGTTGGACTTCAAGGGACGCCGAACTTCGGCGACCCGAGATGACGTCGCGTCTAGCGAATCCGTTCTTCGTTACGGCATTTGGACGGCGGCGTTCTCGAGGCTCCTCGCAATCCAGTCGGCGTGGGGAAAACCGCAGCTCGAAAGAGCTTTGAGCTCCTTAGCCAGATCATACTCCACGCGCCGAATCGTCGGCGTAGACCCGTCCAGCAATAAGTACGAAGCACGCGTGTCGCCGTCGTACGACAGGCTGACGCTGCCCGTGTTGGCGACGATCATCCCCGATACGTTTCGAACATACGGACGATGGATGTGCGCATAAACGGCAATAGGTTGGCCGAGCGGACCGTACGTCGTCTCCAACTCAGCATCGGCGGCATCCGGAGAGGGCGCGCGCCAGAGACTCTCGGGAGTCGCGTGAACCAGCGCCATCGGCGCATGAACTTGCACGCGCGGCAGATCGCGAAGCCACGCGAGTCGCTCTTCACCCAGCGCTTCTCGCGTCGCCGCCGCCAGTTCCGCGATCGCGGCGAAGAGCGGCTGCAGCTTGGGCGACTGACTCGCGAACTCCGTCAGCGACTCTGGCCGCCAAAGCATCTCATCGGTGTTGCCGGCCACGCCTTGCCAGCCAAGCTCGCGGATGCGGTCCACAATTTCAACAGGGCTCGCGCCGCCGTCAGCCAGATCGCCGCCATGCAAGATCAAATCCGGTGCGGTTTGCTGCAGATCCTCAAGAACCGCTTCGAACGCGGTTCGATTGCCATGGATATCCGACACGATCGCAATGCGCATCGCAAATGGCGCCTAACCGAAAATCGCGTTACGCGTTCGGGGGATTCTTCGGGATCGGTGGCGCGGGGATCGGACGCGACGGGCCCTGCGGCAACGAAATCGTCGGCGGAGGCAATGGCCTGGGCGCAGCTGGTTGCACGGGCATCGGAACCATCACGGGTCCGTTGATCGGCATGGGTGCCGGGCCGGTGAACACCGGCGTGACGGGCCCCGGGCCGACGATCAGCGGACGGCTAGCATTTGGCAGCGTTGTCGTCGGCGCATAACGCGAGTATCCAAACGAACCGCCGGCGACCGGACGGAATGCGACAGGCGTGGAGTGGAACGTGACCACACCGCGCGGCGTCCTCGGCTGATTGACGATCGACGGCATCACCGCATAACGAACGTCGGGCGGCGGCGTGCGCCGCGTACCGTCGATGCGAAATGGCGCGGTCGAATGGACGACGACCGTGCGGCCATCGCTCGTCTTGAATCGCGCAGCCAAAACGCCGGCTCGAGCATGCGCGCCGAACGGCACGTTCATCATGCCCCAATAGAAACCCGGAAAGCCGAACCACGGATGCATCGCGAAATGCCCCGGGATGCCGCCGACGGTGAAAAATCCGCTGCCGTACGGGAAGTATCGGCTGAAGAAAATCACTTCGCAGATGTTGCCTGCGTACAGAAATGCCGGACCGGGCGAATAGAGCGAAAATCCCGGCGGGAAGAAACCGTAGCGCCGATAGCCGTATATCGACGGATAATAGCCGATGACCGACGATGCGTAGTCGTAGTTCGTGCCGGCATCGACGCGGAACGTCCACGTTTGATCGATCGACGCGCCGTCTTCTGCTTCGCCCGATATCTCCACG
>DATCBN010000029.1 GCA_036511855.1 Candidatus Eremiobacteraceae bacterium
GGTTGGCATCTGCCGACACGTCGCCGATGGTGCGCATCGAGCAACCTGTGTCATGCTGCCATGCAGGTTTCGGGAAGACTTGGCTGCAGCCGCTGCCGGCGCCCGACCAAACCGTCTCCGTCCATCCGCGCGTGCCGCCGCCTCTTTGCAGAGTGGTGCCGCCAACAGCTGTCACGTATTGCGAACCGGCAGGGAACTGCGGGCCGTAGCCGCCGTCGCCGGTGCTCGCCGTGATCATATGCCCCGGATGGTGGTAGGCGTAGTTGTTTCCGCCTTGGCCGCCGGACTCGCCGCCGCCGTAGCTATTGCTGATCGCGTTTGCGCCCAGCCGAGCAGCTTCATCGACCGCCAGCGCGAGCGAGTGGAACGAATTATCGTCGCCTTCGACGAGCAGGATGTGGCAGTTCGGACATATCGCAGACACCATGTCCACGTCGAGCGAGATCTCTTGCGCCCATCCCGAGTTCGGCCCAGGATAGTGGCCGCGCACTCCGCGTTGATTCACTTTGCGGAAGCAGTGGTTTGCAGTGGAGCATACGCTCAATCCGAAGTTTGAACGGTAGATCGCAAGATCAGACTCTGCGGTGGGATCGTCAAACGCGTCGACGATGCCGACGGTCTGGTTGGCGCCCTTCGTCGCAGAAGGTAGATTGTAGGCGGATTGGAGATCCGTGGGGCCGTAGCCGCCGACGTCGGGCGTGATGTGGCCGCCGATGTCGGTTCGTACGTATGAGAAACAGCGCGCGTAGCCTTCTTGGACTGCGCCGCAGACTTGGCGGATGTTCGGGTCCATGCTGCGCGCGACGAGCTGGCCGAAGCTGCCGCCGAGTGGGGTGGTGCCTCCCGACATTTGCGGAATAGCGCTTGAAGCTCCATGACTGCCGCATGCCGCTAACAGCAAGGGCAACGCCAAAAGCGCGACCGGGCGAAGAAAACGGTGCATCCGTGGCCTCCTACATTAAAGTTGAACAAAGCAGAATTAGCGGACGAGAGTCCGGTAGCGGTGCTTGGCATTCAATTGTCACTTTTTACGGGGTAGGCCTGTCGCTGAGTGGTCCTAATTATATTGGGACCATCCGCCTCATTTGCTGCTGAAAAGTTCACAGCGAGTGGAGGGCGTCTAGCCTTCTTGAGGTAAGCCGCGACGATGCACGTGCAGTCCGTGGATGCATCCGATATCCGCTCCGCCGCAGATCGATTGAAGGGCGTGGCGCATCGCACGCCGGTCTTGACGAGCACTGCTCTAGACCACGTTGCCGGCGCCAGCGTCTTTGTCAAGTGCGAGAATTTCCAACGGGTAGGCGCGTTCAAGTTCCGTGGCGCCTACAACGCGCTCTCCAAACTCGACCAAGATGAACGGCGCCGCGGCGTCGTAGCATTTTCATCCGGAAATCACGCACAGGGCGTCGCGTTGGCGGCGCATCTGCTCAAGATCGACGCGACGATCGTCATGCCGGCCGACGCCTCGCGCATGAAGCTAGAAGCGACGGCGGGTTACGGCGCTAAGGTCGTGACCTACGACCAACGCACCGAAGACCGGGAAGCGATCGCCCGGAGATTGGTCGACGAAAGCGGTGCGACGCTGATACCGCCATATGACCACCCCGATATCATCGCGGGCCAGGGTACGGCGGGGCTCGAGCTTTGCGAGGACGTCGTTGATCTTGACGTCATCCTCGTGCCGCTTGGGGGCGGCGGATTACTGGCAGGCACTGCCACCGCGGTGAAAGACATGCAACCCAAGTGTGAAGTCTACGGCGTCGAGCCGGAAGCTGCAAACGATTGGTATCTGTCATGGGAACTCGGTGAGCGCGTCGCGATCGCTGCACCGGACACCATCGCCGAAGGCGTGCGCACGACCGAACCCGGCAAAGTGCCGTGGCCGATCGTGCGTGCTCGTGCCGCCGGCGTGCTGCTTGTGAGCGATGATGAGATCTGCGCCGCCATGCGCTTCGCGGCGCAGCGTTTGAAGATCGTCGTCGAACCGGCGGGCGCCACCGTGCTTGCGGCGGCGATGTCACGGCGCATTCCGTCGAAGCCTAAGAGAATCGGCGTCATCGTGAGCGGCGGCAACGTGGACCCCGAGACATTCGCCGCGCTGTGCGCGCGGGGCGCCTAGCGGAGGGCAGGGCCGCGGCCTACGCGACCGAACAAAGAGCGCATGACGCAAACATCGGGCGCGATGCTCGACAAATACGATCCGGCGGCGATCGAATCGTCATGGTACGAGCGGTGGGAAGCCGCCGGCTTGTTCCATGTCGAGCCCGATCCTTCCAAACCTCCATTCGTCATCGCGATGCCGCCCCCGAACATCACCGGCCGCGCGCACATGGGGCACGCTTCCACCTACACGCCGATGGACGTCCTCACGCGTTTTCACAAAATGCTCGGCGACAATGCGGTCTGGCTTCCCGGTCAAGACCACGCCGCCATCGCCACCCAAAACGTGTTGGAGAAGAAGCTCGCAGGCGAAGGACGCACGCGCTTCGACCTCGGACGTGACAAATTCGTCGAACTTTTCTGGGAGTGGCGAAAAGAGTACGGCGGCATTTTGTACCAGCAGTTCCGTGCGCTCGGATTCGGGCCCGATTGGGAACGCGATCGATTCACGATGGACGACGGCTTGAGCAAGGCGGTCATCCACGTCTTCGTCGCATTGTATGAAGAAGGTCTCGTCTATCGCGGCACGCGGCTGATCAACTGGTGTCCGCGATGCACGTCCACACTGTCCGACTCCGAAGTAGAGCGCGAAGACCGGCCCGGCGTGCTGTATCACGTGCGCTACCGCGATGCCGCGGGAGGCGAGGGCCTCGTCATCGCGACCACGAGACCCGAAACCATCTTCGCCGACGTGGCCGTGGCCGTGCACCCAGATGACGCGCGCTACAAACATCTCGTCGGCACGACAGTGCAACGGCCGCTCTTGCCAGCGCCCATTCCGGTCATCGCCGACGCTGCAGTCGAGCGCGAGTTCGGCACGGGCGCCCTCAAGATCACGCCGGCTCACGATCAAACCGATTTCGAGATCGGAGAGCGGCATTCGCTGCCGTCCCCGACGGTCATCGGCTTCGACGGCGATATGACGGGCGATGTCGAGCCCGAATTCGCCGGCATGGAACGTTTTGCGGCGCGAACGCTCGCGGTGAAGCGTCTGCGCGAGCGGGGAGCGCTCGTGGACGAACAGCCGCACGTGGTCAATGTGGGGCTTTGCTATCGCTGCGATACCGTCGTCGAGCCGCTCCTTTCTTTGCAGTGGTTCGTGAAGATGAAGCCGCTCGCAGCGCCCGCGCTCGAGTCGTCTCGGTCCGGTCGGCTTGGGTTCACGCCCGAGCGTTACCGGCGCATCTATGAAGAGTGGTTGGAGAAGATCCGTGACTGGAACATCTCACGCCAACTCTGGATCGGTCACCGCCTGCCTGTTTGGTATTGCGCGGACGACCATCCCACGGTGGCGAAAACACCGCCGCCGCAGTGCGCCGTTTGCGGAAAACAGGAGCTCCGCCAGGACGAAGACACGCTCGACACGTGGTTCTCAAGCGCGTTGTGGCCGTTCTCCATCCTCGGTTGGCCCGATGAGACGCCGGAGTTGAACGCGTGGTATCCCACGCAGGTGCTCGTCACGGCGCGCGAGATTCTATTCCTTTGGGTGGCACGAATGGTGATGATGGGACGCCACTTTGTAGGCCCCGAGCCGTTCCGAGACGTGTTCGTCACCCCGCTCATCATGGACGAGCAGGGCCGCAAGATGAGCAAGTCTTTGGGAAACTCGCTCGATCCGATCGAGCTCGTCCGCGACTACGGCGCCGACGCGACGCGCTTCGGCACGTTCTCTCAGATGCACGCCGGCCAAGACGTTCGCTACGCGGTCGCGCGTTGCGACGATGCGAAAAGATTTTGCAATAAGCTCTGGCAAGCGGTCCGGTTCGCGCTGCAGACATTTCCGGAGCTCGGCGAGCAGCACTCCCAGCCGGCGCTGCCGCCGGACAGCGAGCTCACGCTCGCCGATCGCGCGCTCCTGCACGGATTGGCCGAAACCACGGATCGCGTCACAGCGGCGTTGGAGTCGTACGACTTTTCCGAGGCGGCCGAGACGCTATACTCGTTTGTCTGGCATCAGGTGTGCGACGTCTATGTCGAAATCGCAAAGGACCGGGCACCCTCGCGCGTGCCGGTTTTGGCCACGCTGTTGACCACCGTGCTCAAGTTGTTGCATCCGTTGGTCCCGTTCGTCACCGAAGAATTGTGGCAACGATTGCCGCACGAAGGCGACTTCATCGGGCAAAGCCGGTGGCCAAGTCTTTCGCCCGCACGGCGCGACGCGCGCGCTGCAGCGGATATGGTTCGCCTCTTGGGTTTTGTGGAGACCGTTCGCGCGCTGCGCGCGGTTCCGAAACTTCCCTATCGCGAGCTGCGCGACGTGCACGTCAACGGCGCCGATGCGGAATTGTCCGCACTGCTCACAAGCGAACGAGGTACGCTCGAGCGGCTCGGCCGAGTCGCCGGAGTTCACTTCGACGGCCGTCCGCCGCACGCGCTTTCACGGCGGTTCGGCGCGGTGGAAGTTCTGCTGCCGGTCGACTCGGCGTTCATAGACCGCGAGAACGCGGCGCTGCGTTCCGTCATCGAAAAATCCGAAGCCGAGATCGCGACCATCGAGCGCAAACTCGGGTCGTCCGGATTCGTGGCGAAAGCGCCACCCGAGGTAGTGACAAAAGAACGCGAGCGCCTCGCGGAGCTGCACGCCGGCATCGCCGCATCGCGCGAGCGCCTCGCCGGCCTGTAGTGGTGCATCGATGATCGTCGCGCAGACACCCCGGCTCACGTTGCGCCCGTTTGCGCTCGCCGACGCGGCGCAGCTCGCCTGGATCTACTCGGATCCCGACGTGATGCGCTACATCCCGCCTGGTGCGCCGTGGGACCAAGCCAAGGTCGAGCGCTTTGTGGCGATATGCCAGGAGCGCTACGAGACGCCGGGCTTCGGCATGTGGGCGGTGGTTTTGCGCGACATCCCGGAGAAGATCGTGGGCCACTGCGGATTGCAGCACCTGGCCAAGACGGAGAACGTGGAGATCGCGTGGATTTTCGGAAAAGAGTATTGGAACCGGGGACTGGCGACCGAAGCGGCGCGCGCGGTCGTCGGTTACGGCTTTGGTGAACTCGGACTTCCACGCATCGTCGCCGTCGCAGAGCCGCCCAACGGCGCGAGCTTTCGGATCATGCAGAAATTGGCGATGACGTTGCAAGGTCCCGTGCGCTACTACGACCGCGACTTGACGATGTATGCGCTCGAAGCGCGAGATTATGCCGCAGCGCGGAAGGCCGCAACCGGTCCCGAAGCGAACAAATAAGCCCGGCTCCTCCAAGATTCATCTCGGTCGAAAGGGCTGGACTCCACCGTGAAGACGACCACCGCGTCCGCGCTCCGTGAGAAGCTCGTCGTATTCTCGTCTGCCGCCGTCCAGCGCACCATCGAACGGCTCGCACACCAGATTCTCGAACCGAACGGCGCGAGCGAGAACCTCATGCTCATCGGCATCCGCCGGGGCGGCGAGAACCTTAGCCGGCGCATTTCCGCCGAGATCAAGAAACGCACCGGGGTGGCCGTCCCCGTCGGCTTTCTCAACATCAACCTCTATCGCGACGACGACGCACGACGCGACCTTCCGGATAGCGACATCGCGGCAGACGTCACCGGCCTGGAGCTGGTCCTCGTGGATGACGTGCTCTTCACGGGCCGCACCGTGCGCGCCGCGCTGGACGCCTTGACCGATCGCGGCCGGCCATCGGCCGTCCGCCTGTGCGTGATGGTAGACCGGGGCATCCGCGACCTGCCCATCCAGGCCGACTACGTCGGACGGTTCGTGCCCACATCGCGCGCCGAACGCATCGTGGTCGATCTGCGGCCAGAACCGAGCGACAGCGACCGGGTCATCATCTGCGAGCGCGCATGACCAAAGCGCGCCACCTCCTCGATCTCGACGACGCGACCCGCGCCGATATCGAGAAGTTAGTGGCGCGTGCGCTCGAACACAAGCGAGGCGTCGAAGGCGCCGCCCGCCTGCTCCAAGGCCGGATGATTCTCGGGATGTTCTTCGAAGCCAGTACGCGGACCGCGCTGTCGTTCGCTGCCGCCGGCATGCGGCTCGGCGCGCATTGGCTCGATTTCAATGCGTCGTCGTCGTCCCTCGCCAAAGGCGAAAGCGTCGAAGACACGATGCGCACGGTGCGCGCGATCGGCGTCGATGCGATCGTGGTCCGGCACGCCGAGAGCGGCTTTCCCCACGAAATGGCTCGCCACTTCGACGGCAGCGTGATCAACGCCGGCGATGGCCGCCACGCGCATCCCACGCAAGGCATCCTCGACGCCGTGACGTTGATAGAAGAATTCGAGACGCTCGATGGCCGCCATCTGGTCGTCGCCGGAGACGTCGCCCATAGCCGCGTCGCGCGTTCTTCAGCGCGCGCGGCCTGGCTGCTCGGCGCGAAGGTCACACTCTGCGGCCCGCCGTTGCTCTTGCCGGCTATGGCGCCCGGGTGGGGATTCGCATCGCTCGCCACCGATCTCGATTCTGTTCTTCCGTCCGCCGATGCTGTGATGCTGCTGCGAATCCAAAAGGAGCGCAGCGACGGCACGGAGCTGCCGCCGTTCGCCGACTTGGCGGCCTGCTTCGGGCTGGACGAACGCCGGATGGCTACGCTCGCACCGCACGCGATCGTGATGCATCCGGGACCGGTGAACCGAGGCATCGAGATCGCGTCGCGACTGGTCACGCACGAGCGGAGCCGCATCGAGCGGCAAGTCAGCAACGGCGTGTTCGCCCGCATGGCTGTGCTCGAGTCGTGTCTGGCTGGGACCTCATGACTTCGCACGAGAATCGCGACTTCGTGGGCGCGCGCGTCGTCGATCCCACGCAGGGCTTGGATGCGATCCGCACGATCGTCGTGCGCAATGGCGTCATCGCGGCTCTGCGCGATGACGCGCCGATCTCTTCCGATCAAACCGTCGAACGCGTCGACTGTGCGGGCATGATCTTAAGCCCGGGATTTATCGATCCGCACGTGCATCTGCGCGAACCGGGTGACCAGCACAAGGAAACGCTCGCGTCTGGTCTGGCGGCTGCGGCTGCCGGCGGTTTCACCGCAGTCGCTGCCATGCCCAACACGAAGCCGCCGTGCGACAACGCGGACGCCGTCCGGCGGCTGCGCGCCGCTGCTGCGCTCGCGGGACTTGTGCGCTGTTATCCGGTCGGGTCCGTGACGTTAGGACTTGAAGGCCGCGCTATCGCGGGCTTGCGGGAAATGGCCGCGGCCGGCGCGGTCGCTTTTTCCGACGACGGGTCGGCCACCGCGTCGCTCAAGGCGCTGTATCACGCGGCGCGGCTCGTCGCGGACTTGCCGCAACCGTTCTTGTCGCATTGCGATGATCCGTCATTCGCGGGCTCGCTGATGCACGAGGGCGCGGTGGCCGACCTGCTCGGCGTCGCTGGGAATCCGTCGCTCGCCGAAGCCGCGATCGCCGCGCGGGATCTTCTCGTGGGGCAAGCGACGGGCAAATCGTGGCACCTCTGCCATGTGAGCGCCCGGGAGACCGTGGATGTCCTTCGCTGGGCGCGCTCGCGCGGAATAGTGGCAACGGGAGAGGCCACTCCCCATCATCTCCAATGCGACGAAAGCCTGCTGCGCGGATTCAATTCCCGGATGCGCGTCCATCCGCCGCTGCGGACCAAGCAGGATGTCGAGGCATTGCGCGACGCCGTCCGAGACGGAACGATCTCGATTTTCGCGTCCGATCATGCGCCACATACAGAAGAAGAGAAACAGCAGCCGTTCGCCCATGCCGCCGTCGGCTTCAGCGGTCTCGAGACGGCGGTCGCCGCGACGTTTGACGCGCTGCGCGACGTTCCGCTGAACACGATGATCGCAAATTTCTCGACCAATGTCGCCGCGCTGTTAGGTGTTGCAGGCGGCACGCTCAAAGTGGGTTCGCCTGCCGATATCACCGGACTGTACCTCGATCGACCGTGGAAGGTCGATCCACATGCGTTTCGATCGAAGGGCCGCGTGACGCCGTTTGAAGGGCGGACGTTCGCCGTCAGGCCGGCGCTCACGGTCGTCGCCGGCGTCGTGATCACTTGAGCCGCCCGGCGCTTCTTGTGCTCGCGGATGGCGCGGCGTATCGCGGAGATGGATTGGGCCCGGACGGCATGGCTGAGGGTGAGGCGGTGTTCTTCACCGGGATGACCGGCTACGAAGAAGCGCTCACCGATCCGTCGTACAATGGCCAGTTGCTGGTATTTTGTTATCCGCTGATCGGCAACTACGGCGTCGATCCGGCGGTTCGCCAACACCGTCGAATCGTCGCGGGCGGAGTAATCTGCAAACGGATGACGCGGCATCCAAGCCATTGGCGAAGCACCGGCTCGGTTCCGGATTGGCTGGATGACGCAGGCGTTCGCGGCATCGAGGGCATCGACACACGCGCGTTGGTGACGAGGCTCCGCGAGGAAGGAACGATGCGTTCGGTGCTCGCGGTCGGTGACGCGGCGGTCGCCGGGGCGCCGGCTGCTCTCGCGACGTACTTACGCAAACCGCTGGCGACCCCAGACCTTGTCGACGCGGTCTCCGCCAAAGGCGAACCCACGCGCGGAAGCGGCCCCGTTCGAGTGGCGCTGCTCGACTGCGGCGTCAAAGACAATATCGCCAACTATTTGGCGGCCGAAGGAGCGGTCGTGCTCGAAGTGCCGTACGACACCACGTTCGACGAGATCCTCGCACTTCGTGTCGACGGGCTTCTGGTGAGCAACGGCCCGGGCGATCCGTCGGAACTCGGTGTCGTCGTGGAGACGTTGCGGCGCGCGGTCGCGCACCGGACCATGCCCACGTTCGGCATATGTCTCGGTCACCAACTGTTGGCGCTCGCGCTTGGCGGCAAGACGTTCAAGATGAAGTACGGTCATCGCGGCGGGAATCAGCCGGTGCAGGATGTCCGCACCGGCAACGTCATCATCACCGCGCAAAACCACGGCTACGCGGTGGATGCGGCGTCGCTGCCGTCCGACGTCGAGCAGACCATGATCAATCTGAACGACGGCACGAACGAGGGATTGCGGCATAGGACGTTGCCGGTCGAATCGGTGCAATTCCACCCCGAGGCGTCCCCCGGGCCGGGCGATGCGCGCGGCGTCTTCAAAAGGTTTGTGGATGTGATGCGCCGTGGCTGAGACGCCTCGTTCGGTCTTGGTGGTGGGTTCCGGGCCGATCATCATCGGCCAAGCCGCGGAATTCGACTACGCGGGCGTGCAAGCGTGCCGGGCGCTGCGCGAAGAAGGCTGCCGGGTCGTGCTCGTCAACTCGAATCCGGCCACGATCATGACCGACCCGGAGATGGCAGATGCGGTGTACCTCGAACCGCTCACGCCCATCTACGTCGAGTCGATCATCGCGCGCGAGATGCCCGATGCGATGCTCGCCACGTTGGGCGGACAGACGGGCCTGAATCTCGCGGTCGCCTTGGCCGAGCGGGGCGTGCTCGAACGATACAATGTCCGCCTCCTCGGCACGCCGTTGCGGACGATTCGCATCGCCGAAGATCGCGATCTGTTCAAGAAGGCGATGATTGCGATCGGCGAGCCGGTGCCGGCGTCGGTCATCGTCACCGAGATAGCGCAAGGCATCGCGTTCGCGGAGGAGGCCGGCTACCCGCTCATCATCCGCCCCGCGTACACGCTCGGCGGAACGGGAGGCGGCATCGCCTACGATCGCACAGAGCTGATTGAGATACTCAAATCCGGCCTCAAGGCGAGCATCATCCATCAGGTGCTGCTCGAGACCTCGCTGTTGGGTTGGAAAGAAGTCGAATACGAAGTCCTGCGCGACGGAGCCGACAACTGCATCGTCGTCTGCAATATGGAAAACCTCGACCCTGTGGGCGTTCACACCGGCGATTCCATCGTCATCGCGCCGTCGCAGACGCTTTCGGACCGCGACTATCAGCGACTGCGAACCGCCGCGATCAACATCATCCGGCATCTCAACGTCGAGGGCGGCTGCAACATCCAGTTCGCGCTGGATCCGCACAGCGATGCCTACCAGATCATCGAGGTCAACCCGCGGGTCTCGCGTTCGTCCGCGCTCGCGAGCAAAGCGACGGGTTATCCAATCGCGAAGATCGCGGCGAAGATCGCTTTAGGAAAGCGTCTCACGGAGATACCCAATCCGGTGACCGGTGTGACGACGGCGGCGTTCGAGCCCACGCTCGACTACTGCGTCGTCAAGATCCCGCGCTGGCCGTTCGACAAGTTTCCGCTGGGCGACGCGCGCCTTTCAAGCCAGATGAAGTCCACCGGCGAAGTCATGGCAATCGGCCGGACGTTTTCGCAGGCGGTGATGAAAGCCGTCCGCGGGTGCGACATCGGCCGCGACGCGCTGACGGGCTGGAAGTTCGGCCAGTGGAGCGACGACGAGCTCGACGACGTGCTGCGCGCACCCACGCACGAGCGGCTTTTCGTCATCGCCGAAGCTTTGCGGCGCGGGCGCACCGTCGAGTCGATCGCGGAGCTCACCGCCATCGACCCGTTTTGGCTGTGGGAGTTACAGGAGCTGGTCGAGACCGAAGAGCGGTTGCGCGGCGAGACTGCAAGCGAAGCCGTCGTCGGCGCCAAGCTGCAAGGATTCGCCGATACCACGATCGCGCGGCTCTCCGGCCTTCTGCTCGTTGATGTGAAGGCTGCCGGCGCGGCTGCCTCGAGCAACGCGTATAAGATGGTCGACACCGGCGCGGCGGAATTTCCCGCACGATCGCCCTACTACTATGCGACGGCTGGTGAAGAAGACGAGATGAGACGTCCGGCAGGCCGAAGCGTCGTCGTCGTCGGCAGCGGGCCGATCCGGATCGGTCAAGGCATAGAGTTCGACTACTCGTGCGTCCACGCGGCGTGGGCGCTCAATGAGGCGGGCGTCGCGTCGATCGTCCTCAACAACAATCCGGAGACGGTCAGCACCGATTTCGACATTTCGGATGTGCTGATCTTCGAACCGCCGTGCGTCGACGAGGTCGAGGCTGCCGTTCGCGCGACCGGAGCCGAAGGCGTCTTGCTCGGCTTCGGCGGACAGACGCCGATCAATCTTGCGCGAGAATTGACCGCGCGCGGCATCCGCGTTCTCGGCTCGGATCAAACGGCGCTAGACTTGGCCGAGGACCGGCAGAAATTCGACGACGTATTGCACCGTCTTGGTGTGGCTCGGCCGGAGGGGCGGGCTGCGCTCTCTTTCCGCAAGGCGCGTGAGATCGCTCGAGAGCTCGGGTTCCCCGTTCTCGTCCGTCCTTCATACGTGCTCGGCGGTCGCGGGATGGAGATCGTCTTCAATGAGGCGCAACTTGCGGCATACGCCGAAAGCGCGCCGCCTATCGAGCCGCACGCGCCCTTGCTGGTGGACAAGTACATTTCCGGCATCGAGGTCGAAGTCGATGCCGTCTACGACGGCGAGTCGATCGTCATCCCGGGCATTTTCGAACACGTCGAGCGCGCCGGCATCCATTCAGGCGATTCGATGGCTGTGTATCCGACGCAGACCATCGGGTTTGAGATGGAGGCTCGCATTGCGCGGGTCACGGAAGCGCTCTGCGCGGAATTGGGTATCCGCGGGCTCATCAACATTCAATTCATCGTACGCGACGGCGACCTATACGTCATCGAAGCCAACCCACGGGCGAGCCGCACAGTGCCGATCATCGCAAAACTCACGGGGGTTCCGCTGGTCGCGGCCGCCGCTCGCGTCGCGCTCGGTGAGAAGCTCGCAGACATGGGCTTGCCACTCGGACTCGCTGCGCGGCCGGCGTTCGTCGCCGTAAAAGTACCGGTCTTCTCGTTCGCCAAGCTGCGTCGCGTCGAGACCATGCTCGGCCCTGAGATGAAGTCGACGGGCGAAGTGCTGGGGATAGACGATTCGTATGCGGGAGCGCTGCTTCGCGGCCTCATCGGCGCCGGCATCGCGCCGCCGCCGCCGGGAGGGCGGATATTGCTTTCGGTTTCGGATGCGGAGAAGTCGGAGGCGTTGCCGATCGCGCGCGCGTTCGTCGAGATGGACTATCACGTGTACGCCACGCCGGGCACTTGGCGGCTGTTGACCGATGCCGGCATCGCAGCCGAGCGGGTGAATAAAATACAAGAAGGATCGCCGCATGTCGTCGATCTCATCATGGACAACGGCGTCGACCTCGTCATCAACGACGCGGCGAGCACGTCTTCGTCGCAGAGCGACGGCTACCGGATCCGCCGCGCCGCCGTTGAAGTCGGTGTCGCGTGCCTCACGTCGCTCGACACCGTTCGCGCGCTGCTGCTCGCCCTCGCGGCCCGCACCGACGTCGCGCCGTCCGTCCGCCCCCTGCAAGAGTACGTCCACCCGCTGCTCGCGTTGTAGTTCAAGCTCGGTTCTTTAAGAGGACAGTAGAGTATTCAGAATAATGATTCGTCAGGGAGCCCACGCAAAAAGAACGATATAGCCGCATTTCATGCAGGCGTATAACGGTGGTCATGCCCGCTGTTTGGGCAGGGCTTTGCCGGTGGCCCTTGGAGTGGATCTCGCAGTATATTTGCCTCTCATGGAAATGGTGTGCGGGCGGTGGGATTCGATCCCGGAAGGCCTCCCGCCAAGGAAACCAAACGGACTCAAGCCGTTCGCGTCTAGAAATGTGACACGCCCGCATAAAGCAAAACGCCTCGTGGCGCTCAGCCTTGTACGTAAAATAAGCAAGCGATGATTGCCCTCCACATAAAGAACGGGGCAAGCGTTGCTTGCCCTAGTACGGTTGCCCGAGTACGGTTGCATTTGTACGGAATCGGTGACTATGGGTTTGCGGCGGTGGCGGCGAGCAGCATCTCGTGGCGCTGCCGTTTCCACACAAACGTGTAGTACAACGTCTGCAATGAAAGTGCGACGATGAATGCCGCCGGATATCCGTACCAGATTCCGGCAAGGCCGATATGCCTGGAAAGCATGTAGGCGACAGGCACCTCTACGAGCCAGATTGCAGCGATTCCGTTGATGGTGGGCCACAATACCGTGCCGCTGGCGCGCATGATGCCCGACAGCACGGCTGAGTTGCCGAAGATGAGGTAGCTCCACAAGGTGATCATCAGCAGTTGGTGCGCCACCGCGACCGTAGCCGGATTCGTGATGAACAGCGAGACGAGATCGGTCGCGAAGATATAGCATAGCCCTATGAGCACGGCGCCCACGGCATAGTTCAGTGCAACGCCCGCGTGTACGACGCGGCGCAAAAGGTCCTCGCGTTTCGCGCCGATGGCCTGGGCGCCGAAGATAGACGCCGCAATGCTGATGCTGACCGCGGGGAACTGCACGTAGCTCACGATCTGGTTCACCGCTCCGTACGCCGCGGTTGCGGTGGATCCAAAATGATTCACAAACGTGATGACGGCGACTTCGGACAGCGAGATCATCACCACTTGAATGCCCGTCGGGAAACCGATGCGGACGAGCTGCACGAAGATCGGCCACCGGATGCGCAAGTTGTGGATGGTCTCCGAATCCAGCGCGAGGGGATGTTTGATGGCGCGCAGATAGATGATGAGCGCGATCAAGCCGACGGTGTTCGCGATGTCAAACGCGAGGCCGGCACTCCCCACGCCGAGTTGCGGCAGACCAAACCAGCCGCGGATGAACGCCGGCGTGATCACAAGGCTGAGTATAGTCGTCAGGATCAAGAAATAGAGCGGCGTCGTTGCATCGGCGGTGCCGCGCATGAACGTGACGTAGCCGATGAAGACAAAGGCGAACGGCATGCCCAAAAAGATGAGCTTCGCGTAGCCTTCGGCGGCGTCGAGGATGTTCGCCGGTGTGCCGAGTGCGAGCATCGCCTGGTGCGCGAAGAGGGACCCGAACACAGCCACGCCGATTCCGAGCAACAGACAGACGGTCACGGTGGTGCCTGCGACCTGCTTGAGGCGGTGTTCGTCGCGCGCGCCGAATGCTTGACCGATGAGCACCGTGCTGCCGGTGGTCAACCCGATCAGGAACGAGATGAGGAAGAAGAGCACCGGGAAGAACGACGACGTCGCGGCGAGGCCGTCCACACCGATCATGCGGCCGATGTAGATGCTGATCACCGTGCCCGAGGCGGATTGCAAGAGATTGCTGATCGTGAGAGGCACGAGAAAGAGAGCCATCACCTGCCACAACGGCTTGGATTCGTCGAAGATCCCTCGCGGCGGACCAGACTGCGGTTGACGCGTTTGCATAGGCTGACATACTATCGACGCGGCTGGTCGGCGAGCCTTCCAGCATGACTCAAACTAGAAGCGGCAAGGTCGAGTGCCGGCACTCTTGGAAGTCCGGTTTTTGTGCGCCGTCGTCTCCTCAATATCGCTGCCGCGTTCGTCGTGCTCTTCGCCTTGCTCGCTGCGCAAGAAGCGCGCGTGCAACTGGTGGATCGCGCCGCCATCGACGAACGGAGTGGAAACCCGAGATACGCGCAGGGCAATGCCGCTCGCGGCGAACTCCTCGACGCGACCGGCGTTCCGCTCGCGTACAGCAAAGGCGGGAAGCGGATCTATCCGGCGGGCCCGGCGCTCGCGCAGATCGTCGGCTACTCCTCGCCTGTCTACGGCGAGTCGGGGCTTGAAGCGGCGTTCGACACGGTGATCTCGCCGGTGTCGAGCGGCGCGGACGCGGCGGGTATCGATGGATTGCTCCGACATCAGGACAAGCAAACCGTTCGAGCCGGTTCGGTCGTGCTCACGTTGCGGCGCGATATCGCCGCCGTCGTCGACGCGGCCATGCCGGCGGGCGTGCGCGGCGCGGCCGTCGTGCTGGATCCGCGCACGGGCGCCGTTCTGGCCGTCGTGAACCGGCCGACGTTCGATCCGAACGATGTTGAGAAATCGTTTTCCGGCCTCCGAACCCGACCCGACTCGCCATTGCTCGATCGCGCGCTCGACGGCTTGTATCCGCCCGGCTCCACTTTCAAGATATTCACGGCCAGCGCCGCACTCGACCGCGGCGCGATCGATGTCTCCGACACGTTCAGCGATCCCGGCTACTTCCAGATCGGTCAGTACAGCGTGCACAACGACCAAAACGAAGTGACCGGTACGCAAGATGTCACCGGCGCGTTCGCACTGTCGAGCAACGTCGACTTCGCGCAGATCGGCGTCAAATTGGGCACTGACGATTTCTACGCATACCTGCAGCGGTTTGGAGTCGGCGGCGACATCGGATTGCCCGTTCCGGTCTCGCGCGACGACGTGCCCCCGGTGACGTCGATCTCCCCATCGGAGCTGGCCCAGATGGCGTTTGGCCAAGGCGGGTTGACGGTCACGCCGATGCGGATGGCCCTCATCGCGTCGGCGATCGCGAATCGCGGTACCATGATGAGGCCAATGCTGCTCAAGGAGATCCGCATTCCCGGCAGACCTCCTCTGCGCATACCCGCTTCGGTCTGGGGCCGGCCGGTCTCAAGCGACACCGCCGACGAGGTGCGATCCATGATGGAGGCCGTCGTCCGATACGGTACCGGCACCGCAGCCGCGTTGCCGTCGGTCACCGTCGCGGGCAAGACGGGCACGGGCACGCACAACGGGGCGCCGCCGGACGCGTGGTTCGTCTGTTTCGCGCCGGCTGAAGCACCCCGGCTCGCCGTCGCTGTGTTGGTGGAAGACGCGGGATACGGCGGCGCGGTGTCCGCTCCCATCGCACGCGCAATTCTCCAAGGATCGCTGCCGCTTTATCCGCGTTGACGAATTGTCTTTGCCGCGTCTGCCAAGGCAGCAGCGTGCAAACCGTCGAAACGGCAATCCCGGGGCATGATATACAACAATCGATACCGGGTGGACGCGAAGATCGGCGAGGGCGGGATGGCCTTCGTCTATCGCGGCTATGACCTTTTGCTTCATCGGCAAGTCGCGATAAAAGTGCTCAGGCCGCAATTCGCGGCAGATGAAGACTTCGTGCAACGCTTCTATCAAGAGGCGCAGGCCGCCGCCCGGCTCAGCCATCCCAAGATCGTCAATACGTACGATGTGGGCGAGAACGACGGCATCAATTACATCGTGCAGGAGTACGTCGGCGGCGAAACCCTTGCGGCGCTGATCGAACGCGAAGGCAAATTGCCCGAAGCCGCCGCCATTCGCTACACGCAGCAGATCTGTCGCGCGCTCTCGGCGTCGCACCGCGCCGACCTTCTCCATCGCGACATCAAGCCGTCGAACATCCTCGTGACGCCCGATGACGACGTTCGCGTCGCCGACTTCGGGATAGCCGGCGCCGCCGAGACGCAAGGCACGGCGAGCGACGCGATCATGGGCTCCGTGCCATACTGCGCGCCGGAGGTGTTGGCGGGCGACGCCCTCAGCGAAGCCACCGATTTGTACAGCGTCGGCGTCGTGATGTATGAAATGGTCACCGGCAAGCGGCCATATCCCGGCGAGTCGGCGCAAGAAGTCGCGGCGGGGCAGGCGAGCGGTGCGGATGCGGAAGCGCTCGCGGTGAGCGTCTCGCCGGCATTGGGCGCGATCATTCTGAAGCTCATCGATCCGGCGCCGAAAAATCGTTATCAAACCGCTGGAGAATTGCTCGGCGCGCTGCGCCGCGTCGCGCGCGGCGAGTCCAACGCCGACGAGGACGAACCGGGCCTAGACAGTCCGACGGCGGTCATACGCCGTCGCTCCGCCGCCCGGCGCGCTTCAGTGGCCGCCGACGACGCAGCGCCGGCCACATGGAGCGGCCGCCGGCTGGCGATCTTCGCTGCAGCCGCCTTCGCAATCGTACTCATCGTCGCGGGCGTCTTCACGGCCATGCAAAGTTCTGCGCGCGGCCTTCGCATGCCCGATGTAGGAGGTAAGGCCGTCTCCGATGCTGTCGATCTGCTTCATCAATCCGGCATCGATGACGTGTCGATCAAACAGCATCCGGATCCCAAAACCCAGGCCGGGTTGATCGACGGCACCGAGCCGCCGGCGGGTTCGGCGATGCGGCCGACCGACCGGGTCACGTTGATGGTGAGCGCCGGGCCGCAAAGCACAGCCGTTCCAAACGTTGTCGGAAAGAATCTGAAAACCGCCACGGCGACGCTTGCGGCCGCGGGATTTTCCGTGCAAGTCGGCACCACCATCCATTCGTACAGCGTGCCGGTAGGTGCGGTCGCAAAAACAAATCCGGGCGCCGGGTCGCCGGCCGAAAAATCGGGCACCGTCGTATTGTTTCCGAGCAGCGGTCCGCAAGCCGTCTCGGTGCCGAACGTCGTGTCCTTGACCGATGGCGACGCGCGAGCCGCACTGACGAAGCTGGGTTTGACGATGCAAGTCGCTCAGGTTGTCGCAAGCGACAACATTCCTGCGCACACGATCATCGATCAGGATCCGACCGGCGGCACGCCGGCAGAGCCGCACTCGGCAGTGATGGTCACGGTCAGCGGCGGGCCAAACGCGGTCGCGGTGCCGAGCGTGGTCGGCGGAACGGTTGACGACGCGCGCCGCGTGCTCAGCCAGGCCGGACTCGCGGTCGGGAATATCGCGCAGGCGATGGATTCGGGCACGACGCCGGGAACCGTGGTCAGCCAAAATCCGCAGGCAAACGCGCAAACGGCGCAAGGCGGCACGGTGGATCTCGTGATCGCTGCGAATTCGGTCGCAAGTCCACTACCCGAACCGGCGACCAGCGCTTCACCGGCCGATCAAGGCAAGTCTCCCATGGTGATTCCCAACGTCCTCGGCATGACTGTCGACGCTGCACGGGCGGTGCTCGAAAAGGCAGGCTTCACCGTCGCCAAAGTGATTCTCGCGCCAGGTAGTCCGCCGGACGCCAAAGTCGTCGCCACCGATCCGCCGATGGGCGGCGTTCCGCCGTCGGGCGTGACGGTCGTCAATCTGGTGCTTGGCCCGCAGCCGGGCCACTGACGCGTGCGTATCCTGGGCATCGATCCGAGCTTGTACTCGACCGGCTACGGCATGATCGACACGAGCGGTCGCGAGCTGCGGCTCATCGAAGGCGGCGTGCTCGCGCCAGGCAGATCGGCGGCGTTGCCGGAGCGGCTCGCTGAATTGCAGCGCGGACTGCTGGACGTGATCCGGTCGTTGAGGCCGGATGCCATGGTTGTAGAAGAGATATTCTCGCGCCCCGCTTTTCCGCGCACCGCGATCCTCATGGCACACGCGCGCGGCGCGCTCGTGTGCGCGGCGGCATTGCGCGGTTTGCCCGTGTACGACTATGCGGCCACGCGCGTCAAGCGCGCGCTCGTGGGCAGAGGGGCCGCTTCGAAAGCCCAGGTGGCGGCGATGGTGGTGCAGACGCTGCGGCTTCGCAAAGCGCCGGACCAGACGGACGTGACCGACGCTCTGGCGCTAGCCATCACGCACGCACGGCGCAGTGCGCCGGGAGCCGTGTCTCGCGGGTCGCAGCGATGACCTTTTCGCGAATCGACGGTACGCTGCGCGAACGAGGCGAGAACACGGTACTGATCGAGACCGCCGGGCTCTCCTATTCGATACTGCTGCCCGGGTGTGTCGCAGACAAGCTCAGCGCAGTCGCGATCGGCGACCCGCTGCGGCTTGAGATATTTTCATACCTACAGATCGACGGCAACCGCGGCACCGCCAACTACGTCGGATTCACGAACACCGTTGAGCGAGATTTTTTCGAAGCTCTGCTCACGGTCGCGAGCATCGGACCGAAAACGGCGGCTCGCGCGTTTTCCAGGCCGATGGCGGAGATCGCGCGGCGCATCGATGAAGGCGACCACGCGAGCTTGCGCGGCCTTCCGGGTATCGGCGCCCAAAAAGCCAAGGATATCATCGCCAAATTGCAAGGCAAGGTATCGCGCTTCGGCCTCATCCGCGGCGAAGAGGACGGCAAGCGTCCGGCCGCACATCCGGATTTCGTCGCCGAAGCGATCGACGTACTGCTGCAATTGCAATACCGGCGCGGCGAAGCCGAGCGCATGGCTACCGAGGCGATGGCCGCCAACAAGGGGATCGCGAACGCTGAAGACCTTCTCGCGGAAATCTACAAGCAACAGCGGCCGGCCGCGCCGTGAATATCCTCGTCATCGGAGGGACTCGGTTTCTCGGCCCTCATTTTGTCAGAGCGGCATTGGCGAGAGAGCACCAAGTGACGGTGTTCAACCGCGGGTCGCGGCGGCTACCGGAAATGCCCGCTCTGCGCCAAGTGCACGGCCACCGGCGCCGCGACCTCGATTCGCTGAACGGAGGCTGGTACGACGTCGTCGTCGACACGTGCGCTTTTCATCCGAACGAAATCGCGGCGTCTGCATCGGTGCTCGAAAAGAGATGTGCGCGCTATTGTCTCATCTCATCCGTGAGCGTCTATTCAGGCGAGTCGGGCGATCTCGACGAGTCCGCAGCAGTCGCCGACCCGCCCGTACCCGTGCCCGATGCGATGACGCTCGAGCACTACGGCGCGCTTAAAGCGCTCTGTGAGAGCCGCGCACGAGACGCATTCGCGGCCAAGCTGCTTGTCGTGCGCCCCGGCCTCATAGCCGGTCCGGACGACACAACCCATCGTTTTGCCTACTGGGTTCGTAGGATCGCGCGCGGCGGCGACGTCGTCGCGCCGAGTCCGCCGGACGCGCCCGTTGAGTTCGTCGACGTGCGCGATCTCGCCGCGTGGCTTCTGCTCGCGCTCGAGCAACGATTGTCGGGCACGTATAACGCAGACGGACCCGCGCGCCGGACGACGATGTCGGAATTGATGGACGAATGCATCGCCGTACTTGGTTCCGATGCTCGCCTGCATTGGATCGACCCACAGCGGCTTTTGGATTTCGGCGTCGAGCCGTGGGTGGAGCTGCCGTTGTGGATACCACAGGCGGCCGGCGGGTTTCTGACGTTCGATTCCTCGAAGGCACGGCGCGACGGTCTTGCGTGCCGGCCGATCGGCGCCACGATCGCCGCGGTGCGTGCGTGGGACCGCGAGCACGGACGGCCCGACGATGCGGTCGCAACGCTGACCGCCGAAAAGGAAGCGGCCGTGCTGCGCTCGTGCGAACTTTGAATAGACGAATCCGCTAGTCAGGAGCCGTCTGGAAACCCGCCGCGGATTTCTCCCGGGTCTCCAAGCGTGCATCGCTCTGCGATGCCTTGATTGTAGATGCGGCGGATCGCCGGACGGTCGCCAAGCGCAGACGGACGGACGAGCGTAGTCATTGTGTGGCATTTTTTGACACGACAACTATGCACCGCCGTACCGAAGTCGGAAGAAAGCCGCATCACGTTGGCCTTTTGGCGGTATCGCGCAGCATAACCAGCAAAGATATGTGACAGGTTACTGACGGCCGACATACAAATAGCACCGGAGCACACCGGGG
Source organism: Candidatus Eremiobacteraceae bacterium (assembly GCA_036511855.1). NCBI lineage: Bacteria > Bacillati > Vulcanimicrobiota > Vulcanimicrobiia > Candidatus Eremiobacterales > Candidatus Eremiobacteraceae > Candidatus Eremiobacteraceae bacterium. The sequence goes on from DATCBN010000029.1 coordinate 20,339, forward strand.
AGATGCGAACATGATCGCGCGCGTTTGGAAGGGCACGACCACGGCGGAAGACGCGCAAGCGTATGCCGACTGCATGACCGCGACCGGCGTCACCGAGATCGAGTCGCTACAAGGCAATCGAGGCGTCATTGTCACGCGCCGCATCGTCGAAGGCGTCGCGGAATTCACGTTCGTCAGTTTATGGGATTCCATGGATTCGATTAAACGATTCGCCGGACCAGCGCCGGAACGGGCGGTTTTCTATCCGGAGGACGACCGGTTCTTAGTGACGCGTTGGCGCAGCGTGGAGCATCACGAAGTCGTCGGCGGACACGTGGCAGGCCACCGCTCCGGTGCGCCCAATACCATAGACCATGCCGCCGCGCAAACCCACGATCCACGGTGATCAGACGGGCGACGCGTCCACGCGCCGCGCGATCGTCAGCCCGGAGGAAACCGTTGAAGAACAGATCATCGCCGTCACGCTTCGTCCGGCAGGCTTCGATCGTTACGTAGGACAGACCGCAGTCGTCGAAAATCTGAAGATCTCGATCGAAGCGGCCAGACGGCGCGCCGAACCCCTCGATCACGTACTGCTCCACGGTCCTCCTGGTCTAGGGAAGACCACGCTGGCGAACATCATCGCGCGCGACCTCGGCGCGACGTTTCATCAGGTATCCGGGCCGACGCTAGAACGGCCCGGCGATCTCGTCGGCATTCTGACGAACTTGCAGCGCGGCGACGTGCTGTTCATCGACGAGATCCACCGTCTCCCGCGTGTGGTCGAAGAATTTCTGTATCCGGCGATGGAAGATTTCGCCATCGATTTCATGGTCGATAAGGGCGCATACGCGAAGACGATCAAGATCAGCCTTCAGCAGTTCACGTTGATCGGCGCCACCACGCGCGTCGGCATGCTGTCGGCGCCGCTGCGCGACCGATTCGGTATCGTCCATCACCTGGAATACTACAGTGCGGACGAGCTGCACACAATCGTCACCCACTCCGCAGACGTCCTCGGCGTCGCGCTCGGTCGCGACGGCGGCCGCGAGATCGCCGGGCGTGCACGTGGCACGCCGCGCATCGCCAACCGGTTGCTGCGCCGCGTCCGCGACTTCGCTGAAGTCAAAGCCGGCGGTGCGATCGACCGCGAAGTGGCCCAGGCGGCGCTCCAACTCGAACGCATCGACCTGCTCGGGCTTGATCCGCTCGACCGCGCGTTTCTCCACGCGCTCATCGGACAATACAATGGCGGACCGGTTGGCATCGGCGCACTTGCCGCAAGCCTCAGCGAAGAAGAAGCGACGTTGGTGGACGTCGTGGAGCCCTATTTGATGCAGATCGGCTTCTTGCAGCGCACCGCCGGGGGCCGGCGCGCGACGCCCGCCGCAAAGGCGCATATCGGAGCGCCCGCAAACGACCCGCCGCGATTGCTTTGAGATTGCGCGAACGCGCCGCCGCTTGCCAAAGCGATGGCTGGAGATACCTTGCGTGGGGCCAAGTAGCCGTGATCGCGCTATGCGCGCTTGTTCCCACGCCCGCACGAGCCGATGAGCCCGTTCGCATCGCTGTCGCGAGGCACGTGCACGCCACCGTCATCGCATCGGAGTCGGCGCTGCTGGTCCGGCCGCTCGACCAAAGCGTCCTCGGGCTACCGTTCGTCGCGCCGGACCTCGCGACCGTACTGGATCTGCGAGCGGTCGCCGGCCGCCTCATCATCGCGGGATCGATCCCCGCCGGTCAAAAGATCGCCATCGTCTCCCCGCTTGGTTTGCCGATCGCCGTCGACGGAATGCCCTACCGCGGCAGCTTCATCGTGCAAGTCGATCCCGACGGCGAGATCACGGTCGTCAACGTCATCGATCTGGAGCAATATCTGTACGGCGTCGTCGGCAGCGAAATGCCTGCGTCGTGGCCCGCCGCGGCGTTGAAGGCCCAGGCCGTCGTCGCGCGCACGTATGCGATCGGGCGGCTCGGCATCCGCGACGATGTCGGCTACGACTTGGTGGCTGGTGAAGCGGATCAGGCGTATCGCGGCATCGATGGCGAGTCCCCTGCGGTGATCGCCGCGGTGGACTCGACGCGCGGCGCAATCCTGGTCTACGACGGGCAGATCGTGCACGCGTACTACTCCGCCGATGATGGCGGATATACCGCGGACGGAGCGGCGCTATCGGATCCGCAACCATATCTCGTTCCGCTTCGCGACCCTTATGCTGCGGGTTCACCAGACCGCTATTGGTCGGCGTCGGTCAACGCCGCCGAGTTTGCGCAATCGGTCAACGCGCTCATCGCTCCCGTCGGCTCGCTGACTGGGGTCGCAATGGGTGCCACCGATAGCTCGGGCCGGCTGCGATCTGTTCTGCTGACGGGTTCGGTTGGAAGCGCGGCACTATCCGGTTTTGATTTCCGGCGGCTGGCGGGCCGCCATCTCGTTCGCAGCACGCGAATCTCATCCGTCGCGCTGAACGGTCGCGTGATCCGCGTGATGGGGACCGGCTTCGGTCATGGCGTCGGCATGTCGCAATGGGGCGCACGGACTATGGCGGCGGATCGCTTCGATTATCCGGGCATTCTGCGCTTTTATTTCAGAGGAACGGCGCTCACCACGATCGCCGATGCGCCGAGCAATGCGCCGCTGACGAGCAACGGTCCGTGACCGCACCGTCCGCCGCGAGCGTGGACGAACATCGCACGGCCGCATACGAATACGCGCTGCCGCGCGAGCTGATCGCACAGAGGCCAACCGAGAAACGCGACGGGTCGCGGCTGCTGGTCGTGCCGCGAGACGACGCCGTTCGTCACCGCCACTTCTCCGAAATCCGCCGAGAGTTGCGGCCGGGCGACCTTCTCATCGCAAACGATGCGCGCGTGTTGCGTGCACGTCTTCGCGCCACCCGCGCCGGCGGAGGCGCGGCCGAAGTGTTGCTCTTGCACCCGGCGGACACGGCCGAATCGTGGGAAGCGCTCGTGCGCCCGGGCCGGCGCATCAGGCCGGGCGAACTTCTAAAGCTCGCGGAGGGCGCGACGATTGAGATCGGCGATCGGACGCCTGGAGGCGGCCGGGTCGTACGGTTCGCTGGGATCAGCGCGGACGATGCGATGAGCCGCTTCGGAACCATTCCACTTCCGCCGTATATAACCGAGCCGCCGGCAGATGCCGGCGAACGTTATCAAACGGTTTATGCGCGCAAGGCCGCGGCCGCGGCCGCGCCCACGGCGGGTCTTCACTTCACCGAGGAACTGTTAGACCAGCTACGCGCCGATGGCGTGGAGTGGGCGACGCTGACGCTGGACGTCGGAGCCGGAACGTTCGCGCCGGTCACGGCCGACGACATCCGCATGCATGTCATGCACCGCGAGCGCTACGAAATTCCGGCGTCCACTGCTAACGCGGTCAACGCAGCGCGCACGCAGGGAAGACGCATCGTCGCCGTCGGCACGACTTCGTTGCGCGCGTTGGAATCGGCGGTGAACGAAGATGGCCGTATAACGGAAGGCGCAGGTACAACGGGGATCTTCATCTATCCGCCGTTCGCTTTTCGCGCCGTCGACGCGTTGATCACCAATTTCCATCTGCCGCGTTCCACGCTCCTCATGCTGGTCTGCGCGTTCGCGGGCCGCGAACGGATGCTTGCGGCATATCAAACCGCCGTCACCGAACGTTACCGGTTCTTTTCCTTCGGCGACGCCATGTTCGTCGAACGCGCCTAGCTCTGCAGGAGGGTGAGCAACCCGTACTAGGGTGAGCAACGCTCACCCAATTGGGCAAGCGATGCTTGCCCTAATACGGGCGCCCTGTCATATCTTGCGCGGTGCGACGAGCACCGTCTTGAAATCCGTGTACCAGACAAGTCCGGGCCGGCCTTTACCCTGCTTGCGCACGTGTTTGCGCTGGGTGAAGTCCACTTCCACCTTTCCCGCGGCGGCGCCGCGGCTCTGGCCCGCAGCCAGCGCGGCCGCAGCGAGTATGTCGTCGTCGGTCGCCGTCGAACGGCCGTCCGGCGCTCGAATCACCACGTGAGCGCCCGGAATGCCGCGCGCGTGGAACCAGAGATCGTTTGGCCCGGCCACGGAAAACGTGACGCGCTCGTTGTCTTTGGGTGATCTTCCGACATGCGCGATGGCACCGCTCGGAAGCGCCACGGTGCGGTCCTTGCGTGCGGGAGAGCGGGCGCCCGCGGCAGTGCGTTGCGATCGCCGCAGATTGATGGCCTCGGCGACCTCGTCGAACGCGCCGGGATCGCCGGTCTCTTCCGCGCGTTCTACTTCCCAGAGCATCTGCTCCCACAAAGCGCGGTTGGCTTCGAGCGCGAGCAGGCGCTCGGCGATCCGCGGAAGACCGCTGCGCGCTTTGCGGAAGCGCTTGAAATACGCTTGCGCATTCTCTTTGGGATCGAGAAGCGGGTCGAGGACGATCGTCGTTCCATCGCGGGTCGTGAAGAAGTCTTGGCCGGACGTCAGCTCCGACAGATGGGCGTAGATCGCGTCTCCCGAGATGCGCAGCGAATCGGCTTCGGCCGCCGCCACCTGCGCGGCGCGCAATCGCGCAGATTCGTCGGCGCACCGGGAAAGCATGACCCCCAACCGCTTGCGTAGCGCTGCCGCAAGCGGCGCATTGCGGCGGCGGCGCGCGAAGGAAAGCTCCTGTGCGCACACTTCGTTCAGCGACGCGTGCGATTCAGCGGCCCCCGGCGCCCAGCTGAGGGGGACGCAATGACAGGCAACCGCGGTTCCGCCGCGCATGTACGCGAAGACCGGCGCGTGAATGTCGGCCGCGCATCGAGCGACGTCCGTCCGCAATGCCGACCATTCTTCCAGTGTGCGGGCGAGCGACGGCGCGGCGTCGCCGTCGCGCAATACACGTTGGATGACCTCGCGCGCAAGCGGCGGAGAACACGACGGTTCGGCGATGCTCAGCCTGCGGGCAAGCTCGCGCGGTTCGCCGCCTGCCGCTCGTTCGGCGTCGAGTGCCGGGATTCGAGCAGCAGAGTCGGCGGAAGTATTACGCGCCGGCGGCGGTTCGTACGGCTTGCCGGCTGCGACGTCGCGCGCACCTTCTGCACCTTCGATCGTTTTTGCCACAGCCAATACCGTGAATCCGCCGCCATCGATCGGGCGAAGGACGAGCGCGTTCGCTTTGCGCGGTTCCAACTCGAACACGAGTCGATGCCGGGAAGGCACGCCAAACGCCGAACGAGAAGTCAAATCCACGTTGATTATGCGGTCGTGCGGAACGGCGTGGACGGCCTCGACCGTGGCATTGCGCAAGAGCGCGGCCACAGCGCCCGTCCAACCAGCGGGGCCGCTTTCGTATTCTTCGGCATCGCCCTCGACAGCGGCTAGCAGCGGACCTTCGGGCGCCAGCGAGGCGATGAGCGCCACTTGCGTACCGCGCCGGTGACACGCCATTGCAAGTCCCAGCGGCTCACTTCGCAACGACTGGACGCGGGCGCCACGCAGGCGCTCGTCCAATTCAAGTGCCAGCCGGCCGACGAGCCAGACGTCGAGTGTCATAGACGAGAGGACGAAGCATTCTGAATCCCGCTGCCATCGGTCGAGAATCGGTGCTTCTGGTTGTATCCGGGCCTTCCGGCGTCGGCAAGGACAGTCTGATCGAAGAATTGCGGCGTCAGGAACCAACGCTCGCGTATTCGACGTCGGCCACGACCCGCGCAGCGCGCCCCGGCGAAATCGACGCGATCCATTACTTCTTCATTTCGCGAGCGACATTCGAGCGGATGATGGCTGAGGATGCGTTTATCGAGACGCGCGAATACGCCAACAATCTTTACGGCACGCCGAAGCAGTTCGTCCTGGACGCGCTGGCGGCCGGCCGCGATGTGATTATGAAGCCGGAAGTCAACGGCGCTCTCGCGATCAAACGCGCTTTTCCGCAAGCGGTGCTTGTATTCTTGACCGCGCCGTCGGACGACGCGCTGGCGCAGCGCTTGGAGCGGCGCAGCACCGAGACGCCCGCCGACATCGCGCGACGGCTCGAGATCGCGAAATTGGAAGAGCGTTTCGTGATCGATTACGACTACCTCATCGTGAATGACGCGCTTGAAACCGCTCTCGGCCAATTGCGCGCCGTATTGACGGCCGAGCGATTGAGAGTCGCCCGGCTTCGGGCTAAGGACAGGAGCGCCTGAGATGTGCGGCATCGTTGGGTATATCGGCAAACGCGACGTGGTCGGGGTTCTGCTCGACGGCCTGCGACGCCTGGAATACCGTGGTTACGACTCGGCGGGTGTGGCCCTCGTCGATGGCAACGACATCGTCGGCTGCAAGCGCGTCGGCAAGCTCGGCAATCTCGAGGAGGCGCTGACGCGCCACCCGCTGCACGGCACGATCGGCATCGGGCATACGCGTTGGGCTACCCACGGCCGGCCGTCCGACGAAAATGCGCACCCGCATATGGATTGCAGCGGCCGGATCGCCGTCATCCACAACGGCATCATAGAGAATTTCGCCGCGTTGCGAGCGGACCTCATCGGCGAGGGTCATAAATTTGTGAGCGAGACCGACACCGAAGTGCTCGCCCATCTCCTTGAGGAAGAATTTAGAGACGGGGACTTGGTGGCGGCCGTTCGGCGCACGCTCGCGGTCGTCAAAGGCGCGTACGCGCTCGGCGTGCTCTCGGCCGACGATCCCGAGCGCATCGTCTTCGCGCGCAACGGCGCCTCGCCGCTCATCGTCGGCTTGGGCGACGACGAGATCTTCGTGGCCTCCGACATCCCCGCGATCCTCCACTACACGCGCAAGCAGCTCATCATCCAAGAGGGAGAGGTCGTCGTCGTCACGCGCGGGGGCGCGGAGATCACCACATTTGACGGCGAGAAAGTGACCCGCGAGATCACCCACGTCTCATGGGATGTGCGCGCGGCGGAAAAGGGCGGCTTCAAGCATTTCATGCTGAAGGAGATCTACGAGCAGCCAAAAGTGGTCCGGGATACGCTCGCCGGCCGGATCGACGAAACAGGTCTCGTCCATCTTCCCGATATCGGCATCTCCGATTCCGACCTTCTGAAGATAAAGAAGATCACTATGTTCGCCTGCGGCACGGCGTATCACGCCGCAGTGTACGGCATGTATCTCATCCGGCAACTGGCCAAACTTCCCGTCGAGCTCGAGCTGGCCTCCGAATTCCGCTACGCCGATGCGGTGGTCGAACCCGACAGCCTCGCTATCGCGGTCTCGCAAAGCGGCGAGACGGCCGACACGCTCGAGGCGGTGCGCATCGCGCGAACCGGCGGCGCAACGGTGCTCGGCGTGTGCAACCGCGTCGGGTCTTCGCTTTCGCGCAGCGCGCACGGCGTGCTCTACACGCATGCCGGACCGGAGATCGGCGTCGCCGCCACCAAGACGTTCACCGCGCAATGCGTCGCCATGGCGCTCCTCGCGCTCCATCTCGCGCGCCTTCGCGGCACCGTCGACCGGGCAACGCTTGAGGAGATCGGCAACGCGTTGCAAGACCTTCCGGCGCTTGTCGATCAGGCGCTGAACGTCAATGAGGAGGTCATCCCCGTCGCGAGGCGCTACGCGAAGGCGCAGAGCGTGCTGTTCCTCGGCCGACACGTGAATTTTCCCATCGCGCTTGAGGGCGCGCTGAAGCTCAAAGAGATCTCGTACATCCATGCCGAGGGCTACGCCGCGGGCGAGATGAAGCACGGGCCGATCGCGCTGCTCGACGAAAACGTTCCGTGCGTCGTCATCGCCACGCGCGGCCCCGTGCAGGAGAAGGTCCTGAGCAACATGTCCGAGGCCAAAGCGCGGGAGAGCCGCATCATCGCGATCGCCAACGCCGACGATTCCGGCGTCCTCGAGACCGCAGACGTGGTGCTCACGGTGCCCCAGACGCATCATCTCGTCGCGCCGATCGTCAACGTCGTGCCGCTGCAGTTGCTCGCCTACCACATCGCCGATCGTAAGGGGTGCGATGTCGATCAGCCGCGCAACCTCGCCAAGACGGTAACTGTGGAATAGCGGTGCTTCGATGATTTCCTCCGGACGCGAAGGCGGCCGCGCCGACGACGAATTGCGGCCGGTCGTGATTCAGACGGGCTATCTCCGGTTTGCCAGCGGATCTGCGTTGGTCTCTTTCGGCGAGACCAAGGTGTTGTGCGCGGCGGCGATCGAGGATCGCGTGCCTCCGTTTCTCAAGGGCCAAGGCGTCGGCTGGGTGACGGCCGAGTACTCCTTGTTACCGCAAAGCACTGCGGACCGGACGCCGCGCGAATCGTCGAAAGGCCGCGTCGGCGGACGCACGCACGAGATCCAAAGATTGATCGGGCGCTGCCTGCGGTCCGTCGTCGACACGCGGGCGCTTGGCGAACGGACGGTGACGCTCGATTGCGATGTGATCCAAGCAGACGGCGGCACGCGGACCGCGTCGGTCACCGGCGCATTCGTCGCTCTCTGCCTCGCGCTTTCGAAAGTGCGAGCTGCGGGTACGCTGCGAGGATGGCCGGTCGTCGACTGGCTGGCGGCGGTATCCGTGGGCGTCGTCGGCGGGCGCCCCTTGCTCGACCTCGACTATCAGGAGGATTCGCGAGCGCAAACGGATATGAACGTCGTCATGACCGGCGATGGACGCTACGTCGAAGTGCAAGGCACGGCAGAAGATGAGCCGTTCAGCAAGAACGAGCTCGATCGGATGCTCGCGCTTGCCGGCCGCGGCATCAGCGCTTTGATCGACGCGCAGCGCGGCGCGCTGGCGGAATTCGGATTGCCCAACTTCGGCGGCAAAGCGGTTGCGGCAAAGGTTGGCAAGCCGTGAGTACGGCTCATTCGGCGGGACCGGCCCTCACCGATCTGGTCGACGCCTTTCGCATCACCGACCGCAGCCTGCAGCGAGCGCGCGAACGCCTCCGTGTCGAAGCGTCGCCGGATTCCGACGCGGAGTTCAGGCGTCACGCCCAGCGCTATTTCGCCTCGCTCGAGCGCGAGGCCCGAAACCATTTGGCCGATATCGATCGCAAGCTCGACGAACTCTATCAGCGGCAGTACAATCTGCAGGCGGAACGTGGAGTCGCGGAACGGCGCCTGGCCGGCGCGCGCGGCGTGCTCTCGGCGCTGCGCGAAACCGCCGGCGGGGAGGCCATCCTATGAGCGTCGCGGCTCACAATCCGGAGATCCCCGGCATCGACAATATCCGGCGCTTCTTCGCATACGCGGGCGGCATGTCGATGCTCTTGGCCGACTCGTGCCGCTACATCTTCACGCTGCGATTCCGATTCAGCGAGGTGATGCACCAGGTCTATTTCCTGGGCGTGCAATCGTGGCCGATCATCATCTTGACGTCGCTGTTCACCGGCATGGTCATTTCGCTTGAGGCGGCGGCTCAAGCCGTCGCGTACGGCTTCGCCACGTTCATCGGCGGCACCGTGGCATCGGGCGAGATCCGCGAGCTCGGTCCCATGCTCACCGGCATCGTGTTCGCCGGACGCGCAGGAGCCGCCGTCACCGCTCAGCTAGGATCTATGGTGGTGACCGAGCAAGTCGAAGCGCTGCAATCCATGGGCGTGAGTCCGGCAAAGGTACTGGTCGCACCGCGCCTTCTGGCTTGCATCATCACCGTGCCCATGTTGACGATATTCGCGGATATCGTCGGCGTGCTCGGCGGGTTGTACATGGCGGAGTGGCAGGTGCATCTCGCACCTACGATCTACTGGCGGTCGGTCCAACAGATGGTCATCATGGACGACTTCTACAAGGGGCTGTTCAAAGCTGCCGTATTTGGTTTGATCGTCGCGTTGGTCGCCTGCTTCGAGGGGCTCCGGGCGCGCGGCGGCGCCGAAGGCGTCGGCAAGGTCACGACGAGTGCGGTCGTCACGGCGATCATCCTCATCTTCGGATTCAACTTCGTGCTGTCGTTCCTATTCTTCTGATGGCCGGCCATGATCGATCGTAGCGATCCGAGCCATCTCGAAAAGCCCGCCCAGCTGCCGCCGGACGACGTCGCCGTCAGCCTGCAGTGCGTGGAGATGCGCTACGGACCGAAGATCGTGCTCTCGGATTGCTCGATGGACTGCAAACGTGGCGAGATCACGTGCGTCATCGGGTTGTCGGGGGCCGGCAAGTCTTCCATCTTGCGGGTCATCAACGGACTTCGGCGGGCGCACCGGGGCCATGTGTTCATCAACAAAGTCGAAACCACGCACTTGAGCGAACGCGCGATGATCGACATCCGCAAGAAGATGGGCTTTGCGTTTCAATACTCGGCGCTGTTCGACTCGCTGACCGTCGGCGAAAACGTGGGCTATCCCTTATACGAGCACACGACGCTTTCGAACGACGAGATCCGGGCACGCGTCGATCAGACGCTGGAGGCGCTCGGCCTCGAAGGCGTCGATAAGAAGATGCCTGGCGAGATGTCGGGCGGTATGCAAAAACGCATCGGGTTCGCGCGCGCGGTCGTGAACGATCCCGAGATCATCCTCTTCGACGAACCCACAACCGGACTCGACCCGATCATGACGCACGTGATCACCGACACGATCAAGCGGATGCAGACGAAGCTCAAGGCGACGTGCGTCGTCGTCTCGCACGATATGCCGTCGGTCTATGCGATCGCCGATAATATCGCGATGCTCTTCGAAGGCACGATCATCGAGTACGGCCCAGTAAGCCGCATCAAGGCTTCGAAGAACCCGATCGTACAACAATTTCTTGAGGGCAGCGAAGTTGGCCCGATCCCGATATAGCCGCGGAGGGCGTTGACGTGGGCAGCCAAATACGCGTGGGAATCTTCACCATCCTCGCCCTGGCGGGCGCGGTGGCGGTTTACTACGTTCTCGAACACTCCAAGCACGCGGGTTACGACATCGGGGTGCATTTCAAGAACACCGCCGGACTCCAGTCCGGCTCGGCGGTGCAGCTGGCCGGCGTGGACGTCGGCGTCGTGAGCGACGTCCGGCTGCTGCCCGACCAGACCGCGGTCGTTATCTGCAACATCAATCCTGCGAACGATATCTATCGCGAGTCGACGTTCATCATCACCACCACGTTGACCGGCCAATCTTCCGTTCAGATCTATCCGCCGAAAGTTCTGGCAAAGGCCACGAAACTGCCGCACGAGATTGGAAACGAGGCGGAAATGCCCGAGGGTGAGCTGCCGCCCTCGCTCGCCGACCTGGCCACCGAGGGCGAATCGCGGCTGCATTCGCTCGACGCCACCATCGCGACGGTTAACCGCGAATTGCCGCGGATAACGCGGGCCTTTTACGGCCTGGCAAATCATAGCGACCAGCTTGTCGTTCATGCAGACAGCACGCTCGTCCGGTTATCGGCCGATCTAGACGCGACCGTGTCCGACCTCAACCGTGTGGTCGTCACGAGCGGGGCAAACCTGCAGCAGGTCACGGCCAGCACGAATGGGATGATCGGCGACAACCGCAAGCGCATAAATCTGCTGCTGGAAAATCTGGCAGCGACGTCGACGAGCGCTCGACGGTCTATGGAAAATATCGCTGCGATCACATCGGACCCGTCGCTGAAGAAAAATCTATTGTCCACCGCGGATAGCATCTCGGCAGCGGCTGCCCAAATAAAAGCCATCGCAACCGATGTGCACAGCATCACGGGCGACCCAGACGTCCAATCCAATCTGAAAGGGGCAGTCGGCAATCTAAGCGCCGCCATCGCTCGAGCGAATTTGCTGTTGGGAAATTTCGCAAACGACTCCGGGAACGGCGCTCCGCAGAACGGGCGAGGGCAGCCGCCGTCGTCACCGGGGCCACAGCCAAAACCGGGTGCTAACGGCGGAACGCCGGGCCCACTTGTCTCACAACCTGCGGCGGTCCGGAAAGCCCGCCAAGGCTTAGCGTTGCTTTCGACAAGCATCAGGGAGACATGGAGCAACGCAGGCGGGGGTCCCGCAAGCGACATCAACCTGACGTTGCTGCCGAGCCTTGGCTCGCACGTGACGCTCGGTGCGAACGATCTCGGCTACCACACGACCTACAACGCCCTGTTCGAGACATCGCGTTCGCCAGGACTCACGCTTTCCGGCGGCATCCTTTACTCTACGCTTGGTTTGAAGGCCGTGCTCAACCCCAGAGGCATCATCGCTCTCGACGCTCGGCTCTACGACGCCAAGCATCCGAAGTTCGACATTTACGGAAACCTGCGCCTGAGCGAGCGGCTCCGTCTATTCTACGGAGAACGCAACGCGCTGCTGAACAACGGTCCACGCCTCCCGTCCTTTGGCATCGAGCTGAAGAATTAGGTTTTCGATGCGACTGGAAACCATCGCGGTGCATGCAGGCACGGAACCGAGCCCCGGCGTGGGCGCGGTGACGCCGTCCATCAATCTCTCAACGATCTACGAACGTGGCGCGGATGGCGGTTACCCACACGGCCATTCGTATGCTCGTCGCAGCAACCCGAATCGGTCGGCGCTGGAGCGCACGTTGGCGTCGCTCGAGGGCGGTGTGGACGCGGCCGCCTTCGCATCGGGTTCGGCGGCGACCCATGCTGTTTTCTCCGCGCTCGGCCGCGGCGCGCACGTCGTCGCGCCGGCCAACGCCTACTACGGCACGCGCGTCATCCTCACCGACCTCTTGGAACCCTGGGGCCTTCGCGCCACGTTCGTCGACATGAGCCACGCCGCAGCGGTGCGAGACGCACTGACGTCCGAGACGAAACTCGTTTGGATCGAATCGCCGGGCAATCCGATGCTCGACGTCGCGCCCATCGAGGCGATCGCGGCGTTCGCAAAAGCTGCAGGCGTCGCGACCGCGTGTGACAACACGCTCGCCACGCCGGTTTTCCAGCGGCCGTTCGAGTGCGGCGTCGATCTTGCGGTCCATGCCACCACAAAATATCTAGGCGGCCACAGCGACGTCATTGGGGGCGCCGTCGTGACGCGGCAATCGTCAGCGCTGTTCGATCGGATCCGCCACATCCAGCATGCGGCCGGCGCCGTGCCGTCACCATTCGAATGTTGGCTCGTGCAACGGGGAATCAGGACGTTGCCGTACCGGATGCGCGCGCACTCCGCCAATGCCGGTGTCGTGGCGGCCTTCTTGCGCGCCCATGCAAATGTCGAGGCCGTGCATTATCCGGGATTTGGCGGAGTGCTCTCGTTTCAGGTACGAGGCGGCGAAAAGGAAGCGATGGGCGTGGCCGCGCGCGTCCGGCTGTTCACACGCGCGACTAGTTTCGGAGGGCCCGAGAGCCTCGTAGAACATCGTGCATCGGTGGAAGGGCCCGATACGAAGACACCGCGCAATCTGCTGCGCCTGTCGATCGGGCTGGAGCATCCCGACGACCTGATCGAGGACCTCGCCGCCGCACTGTACTAGGGCAAGCATCGCTTGCCCATTTTTTCCGGGCAAGCGATGCTTGCCCTAGTACGCTTGCCCTCGACGACCGGATCACGTGCCGGCGCCGCCGCCGATGCGCAAGACGTACTTGACGATGAGCCGGTCCAGGGTGGCGCTTGCGGCCGGGGTCCCGAAGTTGATGAACAGCTCGTCGCTGTTGTGAAACCGCTCGTGAAGGCCGACCGCGAGGTTGATGCCCGGTGCGGCGAATCCGCCGTTTCCGTTGACTGAGCGAAGCGCGATCGACACGTTCGTATCCGGACCGAACGACTCGCCGATGCCTATGCGTCGCAGCAATTGTCCGTCGTTAGAGCCGTTGTCAAATCGCTCGTGCGTGCCGTCATACTCGAGCGTGAGGTTGAAGCGCGTTCCAAGTGCCCGCGACGTAGACGACGCGAACTGCTGCAGGTAGAAATTCGAAAACCGGCCGGCGCCGTACGACGCGTCCACCGGTGACGGGGTGCCATCGCGATACCCCAAAGCAAGCGTGGTCGCATTGAACGGAAGCGCGACGCCGCCCGTGAAGATCGGATCGTCGAACTCGCTTGTAGCTTGAGAGAGGCTGACCTGCACCAGGTCCGGGAACACGAAATCGACGTTGCCGAAGAAATCGGCGGAATGCACCGTTCCATCGCGCGCGAGTAGCCGGTCGCCGGCGAGGAACGAGGTGAACGACTTCACGCCCGCCCACGTGGTGTTCGAATCGAACGTGTAGATGGGCCCCCGGGCGTCGTTGAATGGCGTGATGCCGTCGAGCGGCGAGTAGCCCGGGCTGATGTCTTCGTAGCCGTACAGCCATTCGTAGTTCGGCTTGTGCACGTCGACGAATCCGTTGCGTTCGTAGCCGAATGCCTGAGGGGCAAGCGACAGATTGCTGGTTTCGAGCGCCTGATTGTAGCCGTAGACGAATCCGCTGGCGAGATCGCGGCCTTTGAAGCCCGACTCGACGGTGGAATCGTCGCCGATATCGTGGTGCGCCAAGACGCCGTCCACCCAGTACGCAAAAGTGCCGTCAGACAATTGGTGATTGAAGCCGAACGCGCTGTCGTCGATGGCGGAACCATCCGGTGCGAGGCCGCGCACGTTGAGCAATCCGATCGATTGCAGGCCGTACGTGCCTTCCAGTTTGAGACCGCGGTCGAACGTGCCGATGCCGGGCGTGTAGAACACCTGATAGGCAGGCCCTGAAAGCCCACCCTCCGGCGCTTGAGATGGCGAGAAGTATTGCGCGCCTTGTGCGAAAAACGGCCGGTACTCGTTGAGATTCCGGCGGAATTCCTGCGGCGCGATGGTCTGCTGGTCCACTTCGACGTTGGAAAAATCCGGGTTCAGCGTTCCGACGACTGAGATGGTGTTGGTTGTGGGATACGTGAAATCGAGCCCGTAATTTCTGACCGGTTGATCGGTAAACGCTCCGTTAGCCTGCTGGAACTGCTTGCGGTCGCTTCCGGCGCTTTCCAAACCGTAGAGTTCCGCGCGCGGCTGAGGTCTCGCTGCCCGCGTTTTGATATCGACGCCGGTGAGCGACGGCCAGAAACGAGCATCGGTGAAGAGCGGATATGCAGGCGGCTGGGCGTCTTGCATCACGCCGTTATACGCCCAGGTGTAATGCTCGCCGACCGCCGCGACGCCGCGTATGAAACTAAAGCGCCAATCGTGGCCGCCGCTTGCGCGCAGCACTTTCAGCGGAATGACCAAGACGGCGTTCCATGCGGTGCCATTGACGCTTGCATATGCTCGCCACGGCGGGTCGTATCGCGTCGATTCGCTGGCTTGCTGATAACGGACGCCGCGCGGCGTCGTCTCGAAATAGTAGACCTGGGTGCCGTTGCCGGACGGGTCCAGTCCGACGCCGACGAAATCGTCCTGGCCGAAGCCCACGTTGTTCGTGGTTTGCGCGGCGTGGATCTGAGCGCCCGATTGCTCGCTGCGAAACGCGACATAGATGTTGTCGGCGTCGTACAGCACCGACGCGGTGGTGGCGAGCGGCGCGACGACGTGGGTGGTGATGTCGTAGAAGCCGGTCACCGAAAGCGCTTTTTGCCAAACCGGATCCGCTAAAGACGCGTCGCTCTCACTTGCAGGCGTGCCGCGCACCGCGGCAAACGAGGCCGTGCGAGCCACCGAAGCCTGCGCGTGCGCCGGCAGCATCGCGACCATAGCCATCCCGACGATGACTGCATAGAGCGGCCGTCCCATCAACTCCTTACGAATTAGTTGCACGCGCCTTCGTTCGGAGCACAAGCGGACTTCATCCTGCTTCCATTCAAAGAGCGACAGCCTTTGTGAAGACCCGGAGGACGACCATGCAATATCGCAATCTCGGCCGGTCTGGCGTTAAAGTGTCAGCCGTTGGCCTTGGCTCGTGGCTGACCTATGGCGGCAGCGTCGAGGCAGACACGGCCGCCGCTTGCATCGCGCGCGCCTATGACAAGGGTGTGACGTTCTTCGACACCGCCAACGTGTACGGGCGCGGCCGCGCAGAAGAAGTCGTTGGCGGCGCATTACGGACCTATCCTCGCGATTCGTACGTCCTTGCGACAAAGGTGTTCTTCCCCATGGGCGAGGGACCGAACGACCACGGTCTATCGCGAAAGCATGTATTCGAACAATGCAGCCGGTCGCTCAAGCGGCTCGGCGTCGAATACGTCGATCTTTACCAGTGTCATCGCTATGACGTCAACACGCCGCTCGAGGAGACGTGCCAAGTCATGGACGACCTCATACGGCAGGGCAAGGTGCTATATTGGGGCACCTCCGAGTGGACGGCCGATCAGATATTGCGCGCCGTGTCGATCTGCAAAGAACGCGGTTGGTCACGGCCCGTCAGCAATCAGCCGCAATACAGCGCGCTTTGGCGCCACATCGAAGCGGCAGTGCTCCCGATGTGCGAGAGTCTCGGCATCGGAAACGTGGTATGGTCGCCGCTCGCCATGGGCGTGCTCACCGGCAAGTATCAGTCGGTCAAGAACGCTCCCGCCGGTACGCGTGCGGCCGGCGCATCGGCCGACATGATGGATAGCTTCTTCAAGCAAGACGTGCTCGACGCCGTGCAGCGGCTCAAGCCGATCGCACAGGAACACAAAGCGTCGCTCGGACAGCTATCGCTTGCATGGTGCCTGCGGCAACATGCGGCGTCGAGCGTCATCGTCGGCGCGACGAAGGCCGACCAAGTCGATGAGAACGTGGCGGCAGCCGATCTGCATATCCGACCGGAGACATTTGCGGAGATGGACCGGATCCTTATCCCCGTCGCAAACGCGTGATTGCCGGTCGTTCCGTAGTAGGGTGAGCAACGCTCACCCAAATACGGGGCAAGCGATGCTTGCCCTAGTACATTCACCCTCCTACAGGGCGACAAGCTTCAATACCGGCGGGTCAGCACTAAGGTGACCGCCCTGCCTTGTAGCGAGAAAGCATCGGTGGGCAGGGGACCGTCCGCACCTCCGTACGGTCGCCCCTGATCCGCAAGCGTGAAGCGGTCATCGTATGCGTTCGTGAGATTCGTTCCGTATAATCCGATGTCGAACACCCTCCCGCGCAAGGCGACGCCGGCATGTATGGTGGCATATGCGGGCCGGTTGAGTTCGTTGAACGCATCCTCGTACGAGGCGCCGATCTCGTACGCGAACCCCAGTCCAGGGTCACGTTGCAGCGAGAGCACTGCCCGATGCAGGGGCACGCCGGCCGACTGTTCGCCCGGAACGATGGTGCCGTCTTGGAAGTCCGGACTCACGGACGTCACGAACGAACTGTCAACGCTGTAGGCAAAGCGCACAACCGTCGACGCGGCGACGGCGCGTTCGGCGCGGAACTCGATGCCGCGATAGACCGCGCCACCGGCGTTGATCGGAAAGCTTTCGCATTCTTGCGGCGGCGGGTTGTTGGGTGGAAGACACTGAACGGGCGGAAAGAAGCGCACGGCCGGAGTTCGCACGTTCGTCTGGTAGACGTCGAAGTCGAAACGCGTATTGTGCTCGGCGCTGAGCACATGTGCGATGCCAAGGTCGTAGTCGGTCGCGTGGTCCGCTTTCAAATTCGGATTGCCCACGTTGATGAAACCGTCGGCATCCGGAGGCGGCAGTTCCGATGGAAGAAATAGCTCCGGAAGTTGAGGCGATTGAAATGTGATGCCCGCCGAGACGCGGACCGCGGTTTGCGCGGTCGGCGTCCACACGAGACCCAAACGAGGATCCGTGCTCGATCCAAAGCTGGAGAAGTTGCTGAAGTACAGGGCCGCGCTGTAGTGGAGTTTCGGCGTCGTGTCAAACGCGTAGCGAACGACGGCCGATCGCTGCGTCTGCGTGAGTTCGGGGAGCGGCTGCGGTCCGGAGCCATCGTCGAGCAGCCCGATCCGGCGGCCGCGCGATTGGTCCGGCGTTCCGCCGATCAACGTCTGCGTGTCAAGGCGCTCCGAACGCAGATCGAATTTGATTGAAAATGTTCCCTGTGCAAGCGTGCGGTCGAATTGCAACGTGTCGTCAGCCGAAAGATCGTGCGTGTTGAAAAGATACGGCGTGGTGCTCGATGCCGGACCTTCGACAGATTGATCGGCCAGCGAGGTGAGGTGACGGAACACTGCGGTCGTCGGATACTGACCATCGGTGTCGGGTTGTCCGAGCGGCATCTGGACGTCAAGCCCGTACGCGCTGTCGTGCGCTTGCAGCGATGACCCGGCGAAGCTGTTGAAGACCGGCGGCTCCTCATCGGCAGGACCGGCACCGTCGTCACCGCCCCCTTCGTCGGATGCGACAACCGACGACATTGCGGCCGAGAGATCGCGGTACTCGCTCTGATCGCGAACAGTGAATCCGACGTAGCTGCCGCGGAGTCCAAGGTCGTACCGGAGTTTGAGCAAGCCCGTGCTGCCGTCGACGGCGCTCCCGACGGTATCCGTGTCGCCGTCGGTGTTCAAAATCGACTGCCCGTTGACTTCGCCTTGGCTCGTCGTGCGATGAACCGAGAACGCGTACCCGAGGCGAGCGGCGGATCCCGTTGCCTGCAACGTTTCGCCAAAAGCTCCGTACGAACCAACGGACAGGCGGATGAGACCCGCCCCTTGAGCCGTAGGATCGAGCGTGCGCACGTTGATCGCGCCATCGATGGTGTTCGGCCCCACGAGCGACGACGGACCGATTCCGTAGACAAGCTGCACGCCGGCGAGTTCCGCCGGATCGACGAGCGACAGATCAAATGAGCCTGTGCCGCCGCTGTTGACGGAGTGGCCGTCGATGTCGACAAGCGTTTCTGTTGGGTCCGGCCCTCGAAGCGCGACCACAGCCGGCGCGGCGGGATTACCACCTGCGGGCCTGATGACGGTGACGGAAATAGCATCTTGCGATATCAGATCGGCGACGCTGGTGCCTCCGCTTGCCGCATACTGTTGCGACGCCAGCTCCTGACTCGGCACCGACGACGTCGAGAGCGCCTCGCCGGCCCGCGTCGTCACGTGTCCGAGTACGACAAGCGAAGACGTCGAGCGGACGAGCTCGATTCGGACATCGGTTTCCTGGCCGCCGCGGATCTCAATGGTGCGGCCTCCGACCGGGGCGTATCCGGCCGCAGTCACCGACACGTCGTAGATCCCAGGTGCGAGGCCTGTAAGTCTGGTTACTCCGCCGGGATATGTGAGAAACGACCGGACGACTTTGTTTCCGCGCAGCGTGACAAATGCACCGGAAATTGTCCGGTTGTCGGCGCTCAGGACCACGACGGTGATCTCGCCGGTGGCCGGCTCGGAAATTGCCGCAAGTGGGGCGACGAGAATCACGCACAGCATTGCTGCAATTGCGGCTGTGTGCGTGCGCGCGCAAGCTCGAAGTATCTCGAGAAAGACCATAGCAGAACCAGCTCCTTCGATGCGTGTTCGAGGGGGTTACGCCTTAGACGAAGAGGAGCGGGGGTGCGCGCTTTCCGGCGCGGGTCGAGAGAATCGAGATGGGCGCGGCGAACGATTCGAGTGAAAGCGCGGTTCGAATGCCGCGCGGCGAGCCGCCCGGATGCCGGGCGCCGATAAGGATAGCGCAGACGATCTCGATGATGGCTTCGTGCGCTGCGGCAAGAGCCCGCAATAGTTGTGAGACCGCAGCGCCGATGCAGGCCGATATCGCGAGCGTGACGCCGCTGCCGAGTGGAATAGATCCCCCAAGCACGTCGGCGAAGTCGTCGATGCGGACGCCGTCGAGCAGAGCATCCATGGATTCCATCGCCATCAGCGCGATCAGTGCTAGTACCATGACAGTGGCCGCGAAGCGCCACACGGGCAACGCGAGCACCGGCTGCGCGAGCGCGCGAAACGCGGTTGCCGATGCATGCGAGCCGTCGAGCGCCGACCACAAGAAGCGAAGGACGCCGGCGATGGCGATGACCAAGACCAAGACAAAGGCGAGGGCACGCGATTCGTGGGCCATGCCGTCATACGAGTCACGAGGGAGGGCAAAGTCACCGATCAGGTCGATTGCGGAATGGGTCGCTGCCGCCGCGGCAAGAGAGGCAAGCACGACGACTGCGACGAGAAAAGCTGCCGGCGCGATCCGCGACAGGGATTTGTTGGATTGCGCTCCGGCGGGGACTGGCATAGCGCGCGTTTCGGCACCTTAAAGCGCATCGCTTTCAGTTGACCCTAGGAATTTCGACCCGCAGGAAACGGTGGCCCGGCAGCAAACACCTAATTCGTTAGTTAGGTTGACGGGAGACCCAAATGGCAAGAAAAAAATCTGCAACCCTCACGGAAGCGGAGCTTCGGCTCATGGATATCGTGTGGGAGAAAGGTAAGGCCACGGTCGGCGACGTCGTCGAAGCTTTACCCGGTAGAACACCGCTCGCGTACAACACGGTACTCACCACCATGCGAATTCTCGAACAGAAGGGCTACGTCCGGCATCACGAGTCGGGGCGCGCTTTTGTCTATGCTCCGATCGTCGATCGCGAGCAGGCACAACGCAGTGCGGTCAAACAGCTCGTCACCCGGTTCTTCGACAATTCGCCGGGTTTGCTCGCGCTCAACGTCTTGGAGAACGAGAAACTCGATGCAAGTGAAATCGACCGCCTGAAGCGGATCATCAAAGCTAGCGAAAGCGCCGACTAGTGGATTCTGCGCTGGCGGCGTTCGAGGCTATCGCAAGCCACGCCGCAGGCGCGCTATTGGCCGGTGTCGCTTACGCATTGCCGGTCGCGATCGTCGCGTGGGCCACAGTCCGGTTGCTGCCTCAATGCAACGCCGCCACGCGTTACGGAATCTGGCTTGCCGCTCTCGTGGCCACGCTTGCGCTCGATCCGCTTCCCGGACACCCGTTCATCGCCGGCGACGCTTCGATTTCCGGCGGCCGGGTTTCAAGCGTCCATCGCCCGGCGCTTACGCCGAGTACGGCAGATGCCTCCACAAATGTTCTCAGCGGCGGCCTGGGCGCAAGAGCCATTTCCGCGCTCAGCGGCCCAAACGCGGCACCACTGCCTTCCAACAAACCAATCGTCACCTTGAACGGCGATTGGGCGGTCGCGATATTCTTGGCATGGTATCTGGTCGCCACGGCGCTTATCATCCGGCTGATCGTGGGGCACATCCGCCTGCAACGCATCAAGGACCGCGCGGTTCCATTGGGCGCATCGTATCAGATGCGTCTCGCTGAATGGCTGCGTGCCTCGAGGGGTTCTCGCGTTCCGAGATTGCTCGTCTCCGGCGCAGTTGAAATCCCGGTAGCGATCGGACTCTTCCATCCCGCGATCGTCTTGCCGGCCGACCTCGTCGAACATCTCACCGAAAGCGAATTCGACCAGATCGGCATGCACGAGCTCGCGCACGTGCGGCGGTATGACGATTGGACGAACCTTCTCCAAAAGATCGCCGAGACGTTGCTGTTTTTCAGCCCGGCGATTTTCGTGATCGGCCGCCAGCTCAGCATCGAGCGGGAAGTCGCGTGCGACGATTGGGTGGTCTCGGCTACCGGCGGAGCCCGGCCATATGCCAACTGTTTGACGCGTCTCGCGGAGCTCGCGGCGGCGCGTCCAGTCACCGCACTCCCCACACTTGGCGCCGTCTTCACCCAAAAGCAGATTTTCACTCGTATCGAGCGGCTGCTGGATCGTACCCGCGATACCCGGCCGCAAGTGGCGGCGAGCGTCGCTTGGGCCGCGGTCGGCGGTCTCATGGCCGTCTTGATCTTCGCGTCGCAACTGACGCCGCTCGTCGCGGTGTCGGCAACCCGTATCGGGCTTCCGGTCGCGGCTTCACAAAAGCCGCCCGGCGGCACGCACGCAGCGCTCCTCGCGATGCGCTCCGGCAACGACGATTCGAATGTCCGCGTCCGCGCGGGAAGCACAGCCGCATGTCCGTGCGTGGTGCAGCCGCGACGACGGCCGGCAATCGCGCGCAGGGGAGCCGTGCGAAGCGACATCGTGGTCGTGCCCTTGGCTTCTCGGGTTCAACAAGTCGCCGCGATCGCGTTCACCGACGCGACGCCCGTCACGCCGGTCGACACCGTCAAGTCCGAGCTCGCCGTGCTTGCAAATGCTCCGGGAGAAGAAGAGCGGCTGGCGGCCGTCAGCGCGCTCGCTCCGCACACCGGTGACGTGAAGGTGCGCGAGGCTCTGCTTCGTGCGCTCAGCTCCATCAACGACGAGTCAGTGCGCCTGAACATCGTCGCCGCGTTGGCGCCGTACGCCGACAGTTCCGATGTCTTGCGCGTTTTTGGAAAGATCCTGCGCGAAGGCGATGACGAGCCGGTCGCGCTGAACATCATCTCGGCTATGACGCCGGCCGCGTCTCGCGCCGCCGCGATGGAATCGCTTGCCGACGTGCTCAATTCGACGCAAGATGAGGCGGTCGGATTGAATGCCCTGGCGGCGGTCGCACCCTATGCCGGACACCGTCCGGTGCAAGTCGCGCTCATCGGTTTGATGCGCAACGGCCGGTCGGAAGCGTTGCGCCTCAACGCCGTCGCCGCGCTTGCACCGCACGCCAATCTAACTCTCGTGCACCGGGCTTTTGTTGACGCGCTCGATCTGGATCTCGCGGGCGCAGAACGGGCGAACATCAAAGCGGCATTGGGCATCGCTCCGGCGGCGACCCAGGTCGCGAACAGCGATTCCACGTGGCTGACACCGGAACCAAGCGCTGACAAAGCGGCGGTTCCCGGCAAGGAGCTTTTGGTCGGCGACGTCTCGGCAACGGGAACGGTGCGCATCGATAACGTCCATGGCGATATCGAAGTCATCGGTTGGGGCCGCGCGTCAGGCGAAGTGGACGCCTCGGTCCAGGGCGATCCGAACGCGATCCGTGTGTACGGCACTTTCGAACACGGCGATCTCCGGGTCACCTCAACGCAAGTCGACGACAAAGCGAGCGTCTCCGTGAATTACGTCGTCCATGTGCCGGCCGGCGCACACGTCATCGTCACCACGGTGAGCGGCAACATCATCGTGCGCGGCGTGACCGGCGCGGTGGACGCGACTTCAACAGAGGGAAACGTTGATGTCAACGGTGCTCACGGTCCCGTCAGCGCGTCGACGATGAGCGGCAACGTGCACGCCACCGGCCTGCGCGGAGATTCAAAGCTCAAGACTATATCCGGCGACGTGCAGGCCGAATTCGACGAGCTCGACGGCGCGCAAGCGGTTGAAGCGGAATCCACGGCCGGCACCGTAACGATCGTGATGCCCGCCAACTCGTCCGCCCACATCACCGCCGAGACTCTGACCGGTGCCATTCATTCGTGCGCCGGCGACCATGTCAACAACGATTCGCCAGGTTCCAGCGTTGACAAGACCACTGGAGCCGGGACTGCCAGAGTCGATCTCCACGCGGTCAGCGGCGACATCACCATCTCGTCGCATTAGCTAGTCTGTAGGAGGGCAAGCATCGCTTGCCCGATCCAAATATGTAGGAGGGCGAGCATCGCTCGCCCAAAAAAAAGGGGCAAGCGATGCTTGCCCTAGTACAATGGCCCTCAAAGGTCCTCAGATATATATCGCTGGCGCCTTATTCCATAGGCTTTTTGGCGGTTGCCGACGGCTTCACGTTGGGATTCTTTTCGGCGAATACGCCGGTGGGGTTCGGCACGACCCAGAATTCGAGGTCCCACAAGTCGGGGAAAGAAAAGACCGTCTTGACATCGCTTGCCGACTTGGCCTTGCCGGCCTTTACGACGTCGGCTGCGGTGGGATGTGCGGCCGACCCTCCATCCTTTGTGATCGTACCGTTGAGGATGTAGCCGTACTGCGTCGCCCCAAGGGCCTTTGCGGCGACTAAGTAGTGGACGTGCGATTCGAACTCGAACCAGCGGGCCGGAAGAATCCCCCACTTGCTCGGATGCGTGCTGCTTGTCTTTAGCCACGAATAGTCGACGCCTATGAGATTTCCTTTCACGTCGTACCAAACTTGGCTCGGGTGCGTCTCATCGCTGTTCCAATTTTTAGGGTTGACCCAACTGATTGCGCCGGTCGAATCCTCGTCTGTGTACCGGAAGTAGCCGGCCTTCGCTGCGAGTGTGGTTGTGCCGTACAGTTTTTGAAGCTCCGCTGTCGAGCGCGTGACGAACGGGAGCTCGGCCGCGGTCGGCGTGTTCGGAGGGGACGCAGGTTTTGCCACCGCGTTATTTGTCGCGGCGAATAGGATGATGGCCGCGCTCAGTGCGAGCGCCGCCGCTATTTTATTTTTCATGGGGCGCGGTTCGTCGGGCCGCGCCGCGATTCCGCCCGCAGTGAAGCGATCGAGCTTTGGACGATCGTGCGGTAGAACGGGTAGTCGGGACTCGTCAGCAGCTCGCGCTGGAGCGCGACGACAGCCGACGGAACGCCCATCCGGCCGAGCGCGCCGGCCGCGGCAAATTTAATCGCAAGGTCCCGTTCTTGCAAGAGACCCGCAACGAAGGACGCCGCCTCTCGATCCTTCCTGCCCGCTCGCGCGAGCGCACGGACCGCTGCAGGGCGCGAGTCGTCGGGCGCGCCGTAGCGCGCGTAACGTTCGAGCAGCGGAATCGCTGCCCGCCCATCAATACGTGCGAGGGCGCCGAGGGCAGCGCTCGCAATCTCGCCAGTTGCCTCGTCGTTCGCTGCCGCACTTAGCATCATCGCGTGTGCGCTCTTTATTTGAAGCTTGCCGAGCGACGTAATCGCGGCAGCCATCGTCGCGTACGACGGATCGTACGCCGCGTGCCGAACGAGCGCGGCGATTGTCGCGGCGTCCGCAGGTGCCTCGCTCAGCGCCTGGGCGGCAGCGGTTCGCATCTGCGGCGGGCCGGCATCGAAATAGTGGAGCAGCAGCGGGCGCGCGCCGGCTTTTGAAGGGTTCAGTGTGCCGAGAACTTCGGCGCGTTCGTCCACGTTGCGCTCGCGCACAATGAATGCCGCAAGTGAAGGCAGATTCGCCGGCGTCTGCGGCAACTCTTCGGATGCATCCAAGCGGTCGATCATCGCTGCCGCATGATCCATTCGGAAACGCAGTTCGGTGGGGCTCGCGTGATCGATCACGGCTGCGAAGACTGCGCCGTTCGCGTCGAAAATGACCGATGCCGCCCGCGAGGCGGGATCGCTTGCAGATGCCGGGTGAGCTGGTATCGTGAAATCCTGGCTTCGCGCGCTGTCGGAAACCGTCGTCTCAAAGCGACGGCCGTCGCCGTACAGCACTTCGACAGGCACGGGCATGCTGAAGACTGTCGGCGTGTTCCAGGCCGCGCTTTGCGTCTGGTCGACGTGGATATGAATATATCCGGTGTTGTGGTCCGCGCGCCAACGCACATCGTACTCAGGATAGCCGGCGCGATAGAGCCATTCGTTGACGAACCACGAAAGGTCGCGGCCGGTCGCGTGCTCGAACGCGGATTCCCATTCGCTCGTATCGGCAGGCTTTGTCGCGTACGTTTTGAGAAACGCCGTCTGGCCCTTGCGATACATCGCGTCGCCGAGCATCACGTTCAACATGTGGAGGACGACCGCGCCTTTTTCATAGGTCGTGCCGTCGAACATGTCCATGGGCGAGCCATAGGATTCGGTGACGATCGGCCGGCGATACGCGACATCTTGACCGAGCGCTCCGGCGGCGATCCGGTGCATGTCCATGGCGAACGCGTCGTCGCCGAGCGCATGCCGGCGATAAAGCGCTTCATAGTATGTGGCGTAGCCCTCGTTCAGCCAAAGCTGGCCCCAGTCGGCGCACGTCTCGTCATCGCCCCACCACTGGTGAGATAGTTCGTGCGCCACGCCGCCGCCGGCGAAACCATCGAGTTCGGCGCGGCGGTCGTGCCGCTTGCCTCCGAGCATCGTCGCGCTGACGTTTTCAAGGCTCCCGAACGAGTCGCTCTCAATGCCGACCTCCGCATATTTCTCCCACGGATACGGCACGCCGTTGAAGCGCTCGAAGAATTCCACCGCATCGGGCGTCATGCGCCAGTTGTCCGCGGCGGCGAGGCCGGAGCCTCTCGCGGCGTAGTACGAAATCGGCACGTCGCCCGCGTGCGTCGAGATGTGGTCGAAATAGCCGGCATAGATCGCGGTCAGGTATGTCGAGTGCGGCACGTTTTCGGTCCACGTGAACGTGGCGCTGTGATGCGCGCGATCGTGCGTCACCGATACGAGCCGGCCATTGCTCACGACGGTCTGCCCTTCCGGCACCGTCGTGATCGTTTCCGTCGTGGCCTTTTCATCGGGCCAGTCATACGTCGGAAACCAGTGGCGATTGGAATCTGGTTCGCCCGCCGTCCATATCTCGGTTGGCCTGTTCGGATAGACTTTGTCCGGCAGAAAGAAGTAGATCCCGAGTTTTGGCGATGCGGAATAGCGCGCTTCGACCGCATAGCGGCTGAGGGCCGGGGCGGCCGTCGGCAACAAGACGCGCAGCGTCTGGCCAAACGTTTGATATTTCAATTTTGAGCCGCCGGCGATGCCGACCCAAGAATACAGCAACCCATCGGAATCGAAGTCGATCCACGAAGTGAGATCGTGTAGAACTGTGACGACGTTGGTGACGTCGCCGGTGAGCGACCCGTGCGTTTCGTCGAGGTTGACGCGAATCTTGACGTGCTCGAGCCGGTACGCGTGGTAGCGCGGATGGTGCAGCACGGCCGCGCCGGCGCCGAATGGAACTCTGCCGTCGCCCGTGCCGGCTTGTGCCGTCTGGAGCGTGGCCACCACGAGCCACGCGCCGAAGATCGGCGCCCAGGCACGCAAATGCGCGGTCGGCATGGTACGCCTCCGAAAAGTCGTGTTGATCCGACAATTCCTTCGTGTGAACTAGGACGCCTTGCGAAGTTGGATGAAGCCCAAGAAATGCGCGAGCAGCTAGGAGTGGTCGAAAGCGACGGTCAGGCTAGCAAGCTCAGAGACGTAAAATCGTGGCCCGTGACGATCGTGGCCTCGTTCTTCTTGCTGCAAGGCCTTTTGCAGGGGTATTCTGCACTGGGCTACAGCCGGTTGATCGGAGAACCGATGATGTCAGGCGCTGCTCTTGGATCCGCCGTCCTTTGTGGAATCGCGAGTGTCCTATTGGTCGTCGCGGGCGTTGGGCTTTTCGCGCGAATCAAAGCATGTCTTATGCTCGCTGTTGTCTTGGCCGGTTTGAACCTGCTGAATGCGGGTAACCTTGCGGCCGAAGCGTTTTTCAGACCGACGCCTTCAGCCGTCGCGGTCGCACTCGGATTCGTTGCGGCCGGTTTTCTTCAGTACATGATCCTGCGAAGCAAGGCGACGACCGCGCTCTTCGAATAGACCGAGCGGATCAGTAGACGCTGCCGCCGATCGGCACCGCGAAATCTGGCGACAAGAGCACGACGTTGCCGCTTTCGTCGGCGACGCCCAAGACCAATGCTTCACTGGTGAAATCGGCGATGCGTTTGGGCGCGAAATTGACGACCGCGAGAACGACCTTGCCAACCAGGGACTCCGGCGTATAGAGGCTCGTGATTTGCGCGCTCGATCGCTTCATTCCAACGTCTGGACCGAAGTCGATCGTCATCTGATACGCGGGTTTACGCGCTGCGGGAAACGGCTCGACGGCAACGATCCGGCCCGCGCGCATATCCAGTTTTTCAAATTCGGCATACGTGATTATTGGCTTAGACGCGCTCATCGACGCCGGGTTTGCGGTAGCGGCTCCGTATTCATTCAGGTTGCTAAACCCGCCGACGATGATGATCTTTTCGGCGATCGCGTCAGCGGCCAGGTCTGTCACGACCGAGGCTAACGGTCTCAAGGCCGGGCGGCGAGCCCGTCGAAGGCGCAAATGGTGGGAATCTTTACCGTTCAGCGGCTAACGGCCGAGATCAAGCTATCGGCCGCCAAGTCCGTGGCGATCGTGGCGGGTCTCGTCTTTTGCGAAGGTCTTTGGGCGCTGTGGAGTTTGTCGTCCGGATTTGGACTATATCGATTCGTCGTCAACGCGAGCGTCCTCGGACTCATCGCCGCTCCCCTGCTGCTTGCCGGAAGCCGGATCGGATACTGGTACGCGCTCGTCGATATGACGTTCAATGCCATTTGGAGCGCTGCCTCGCTGACAATACTCGTTTGGGTTGAGTTCTACAAATTGTCCACCGGTGGTCCTGTGGGGGATGGTCTTGAATCGGGTCTGATGATCGTCGTCATATTCGGCCTTCCAATATCATGGTTGGCTGTGCGGCTGCTTCGAAGCGAGGACGTTCGCATTAAATTCAACGTGTGAAGCGCTCGCTAGATGTGCGAGTCCAGCGCTTCCATCGCGATCGAGTACACTAACTTCGCGGCGTTCGGATACGTGGTCGGGTCCATGATGTCGTGGCACCAACCCAAGTTGCGCAGCTCTCGCCAGTTGCAATTGGCGCCGCTTGCAGTCCACAATTTCGCGAGATCATGCGAGACCGAGTTGTTCTGACTGGGATCGTCGCAGTTCACGATAACGGAGATGTGCGCAGCGCGCGGGCGTTTGCCCACCGCACGTCTCATGACATCCTGACCCAAGCGTAGCAATTCGGCGACCGCATGGGTAGGATAGCGCGGATAGGCATGCATGGGCAGCTGGGCCGCGCGTTCCCAGATGTTCCACCACAACCATGCGTTGGGCACGGCAGCCAGGGTCTCACCGATCAAACTGCTCAACCGGTGCGGCGTGAGCTTAAGGCCCATAAACGGCGCGATTGCCGTGACGCTATGCAGATCGTGTGTCTGGCCGAGCCACGCTGCCATGACGCCGCCCATCGAAAAGCCGAGCACATCGACCCGTTCGCCCAGTGAGCTTGCCGCCACTAGACCGTCCGATGCGGCGGTCTTCAGATCCGCTTCGCGCAAGCCGGCGAGCGCGTTCGTCATGCGGTCGCGTAGGCCATGGTGCGGCAGGCGAGGGATAAAGACGTTCCAACCCCGCGCGAATGCGAGCTCGCCCAGGTCGCTCATCTGGCGCGGTGAGCTTGTGAATCCGTGCAGAAGAAGAAGAGCACGATCAGTCCGGCGGCCATGTGTGAGGACGCGCGTCGCCGACTGCGGGTTCGCTGCCGGATCGGCTGCGTCGGCAGCAGCCATTCGCTCGAGCGCGCGCACGGACTCTTCAAACGTCATCCGCGGTGCTTATGAGTCTTTGTCGCGCGGGTGCGAATCTTCGTACGTCTGGCGCACGTGTTCCATCGAGACATTGGTGTAGATCTGAGTGGTGGACAAGTTTTCGTGCCCGAGAAGTTCTTTGATGACCATCAAATCGGCGCCGCGCTCGAGCATGTGGGTGGCAAAAGAATGGCGCAACGTATGCGGTGATGCAGCGCGTTCGATGCCGGCGGCCTGTTTGAACGCCGCGAACTGATACCGGACGGCGCGCGCGGTCAGGCGCCCGCCGCGCTTGCTGACGAACAACGCTTCGGTCTGACAGTGCGGCCGGACATTTAGATATCGGTTCAGCGCGCGCAGCGCGGTCTTGTTCATCAAGACCATACGCTGCTTGTTGCCTTTGCCCGTGACCCGCATGACCCGACGTTCCCTATCCACGTCACCCATGCTCAATCCGACAAGCTCCGCGATTCGGACTCCCGCCGCATACATGAGTTCGAAAATCGCATGATCGCGGGAGAAGAGGAACTCGTCATCCACGTGCACTTTCGCACTCAGAAGCCTGCCGACTTCGCGCTCCGACAGGATCTTCGGAAGTTTGCGCGGCTCCTTGGGCGGCTGCAGCTCCATGATCGGATTGTCCGGGCGCCGGCCCGAGCGCTGCACGAACTTGTAAAACGAGCGCAGCGAAGCGATTCGGCGCCGGACCGCCGAAGCGGTGTACTTGCGCTGACCCATCAGCGTCATCACGTACTTGCGCGCGTCGATCAGCCCGGCTTTCAGCAACTTGGCCTGCGAGCGGTCTTTGTCTAAGAACCGCGCAAAATCGTCAAGATCGCGTGAATATTCCTCCGCCGTACGCGCCGACAAGCCGCGCTCGAGGCGTATATACGCCGAGAACTCCTCGATGATCGCCACGGATTGCGTGCTTTTGGCCACGGCCGCCCCCTTTCCTGACGTCGTCTTCCACTTCCCCAAATGATTGTTTGGGGAAGTCGGGGTTTCCTGCGAAGCCTACCGAATATAAGGGTATGCTCGATGAGTCTGCCCCCTTCTCTCGATCCCTGAAGACGCTGGTCCGTACAATCAGGCTAACTGATCGGCGGATGGTTGTCGCGGCTGTCGTACTATTTTGGAGTTCGCCTCTGGGCTCGCTCCCTGCCAGCGCTGTTCAGGCATCGGCGTCAATTCACGGGATTGTCAGAGATGTTCAAGGCAGTCCGATTGGTGGCGTTAGGATTTATGTGGAGACCGGCCCTAACAACGGGTCGATCGCGACAACTTCTCGCGACGGAACGTATCGATTCCTTGGATTTGAGCCAGGAGCATACGAGTTGTATTTCTCGAAGGACGGATATGACTCTCGAGTTGCGCTTTTCGAACTCTGCCCTACTGAAAATGCTGTTGTCGATCCAATGTTGCTTTCAAGACAGACCATTCTGGACGAGCGCGTATATGGTAAGGTAACGAGCCTTTCGAACGCGGTCAGCGGAGTTTATTCGATCAACGATAGTGATCCAACCGAGCCCGCCCGGGCATTGTGCCTCTAATGGCGTCTGGGCATCAACCCAACATCGGCGATGCGGAGCATGAACTTCGCCGAGCGATGCGCGGAGCACTCGCGGGCGGCACGGCCGTCGTATTGGCGACGGTTTCCAAAGACGGCATCCCGGCGACCGCGTTGTGCACGTGGGTCGTGGCGGTCGATACGGGCAGCATTGCCGTCGCACTCGATCATCGCAGTTCCGCGTATGTCAACATAGCAGCGGACAGCACGTGCGTGGCAATGGAGATTCTCGCCGAGGATCTAGTGATCGCAGCGCGCGGTGACGCAAAGGTCGCGCGGCAGACGATGCGCAGCACGCCGTTTCCGTGCGCTGCTGTGGTCGTGGCCATCAGCGAGATCCGGGACCACTCCGTCCGCGGCATTCGCTTCTACGCCCCGACGTACGCTTTCGGCGACGACAAGCAGCACCGGGGAGACGTCGAGCGCGCCGTGTTTGCGGAGTTGGCCGGCGTCCTGGACGAACCGGAGACCTTAGGGTCTATTTAAGCGCGCCACCGCGAACTGATCACGCCTGAGTTCATCCCTGCGGTACTCAAGCCGCCGTGGAAGCGCGCGTGTTCCACTTTCATGCAACGATCGACGACGACGGTCAACCCGGCGTCATCTGCGATCTTGATCGCCTCGTCATTGATCACGCCGTACTGGAACCAAATAGCTTTTGCGCCTGCCGCGATGGCGTCGCGCGCGACGGCCGGCGTCTCCGACGGCTTGCGGAAAACATCGACGATGTCTGGCGGCCCCAGAGCGGTCGTAAATGCTGCCAGCGTTGGATAACACGGCACGCCGTCGATATTCGCGTAAGCCGGATTGACGCCATATGCCTGGACACCGTGAGCGCGCAAGTACTTATACACGAAATAGCTGGCCCGCAACGGATTGGCGCTCGCCCCGATCACGGCGACGTTTCGGGCGGAGGCGAGCAGATCGCGGCGCTGGCCGGCTGTCGTCAGAATCACGAGACCGGTGCCGCTGCGAAGCGACGGACGGCCGCGAATCCCTGCTCGAGATCCCAGATGAGATCGTCGGCGTCTTCGAGCCCGACTGAGAGCCTGATCATATCAGGCGTGATGCCGGCGCCCGCCGCTTCTTCTTCTGTCAATTGTTGATGCGTGGTGGACATAGGGTGGATCACCAGACTCTTCGCGTCTCCGACATTTGCGAGATGACTCCAGATCTCCAACGCCTCGATGAAGCGCACGGCCGCCTCGCGGCCGCCGCGTGGCGCAAACGTGAATATAGACCCAGCCCCACGAGGCAGGTACCGCAGGGCAAGCGCATGACTTGGGTTATCTTTTAGGCCCGCGTACTTCACCCAGGCGACATCTTGATGACCGGCGAGAAAGTCTGCCACTCGTCGTGCGTTGGCGACGTGCGCCTCCATGCGGATCGCGAGCGTCTCAAGACCTTGCACGAGGAGCCATGCATTCATGGGCGAGAGACAAGCGCCGACGTCGCGCAACACTTCAGCCCGTGCGCGCATGAGGTAGGCGTACTCACCAAACGTCTCCGAGAAATTGAGGCCGTGATAGCCCGGGCTCGGCGACGAGATGAGCGGATGGCCTCCCGCGGCCCAATCGAACTTACCCGACTCCACCAATACGCCGGCGATGACCGTGCCGTGTCCGCCGATGAACTTGGTGGCCGAGTGCACTACGACGTCGGCGCCGTGCTCGATCGGCCGGCACAGGTACGGCGAAGCGAACGTGTTGTCGATGATCAACGGCACGCCGCCGTCGTGCGCCGCATCCGAAAGCGCGCGCAAGTCGGCGACCGTGCCGATCGGGTTGCCGATCGTCTCGGCGTACATCGCCTTCGTGTTGGGTTTGACCTTAGCTCGCATCGCTGCCGGATCGCCGCCCGGAACAAAAGTGGTCTCGATGCCCAATCGCTTCAACGTCACCGAAAATTGCGTGATCGTTCCGCCGTAGAGGTTCGCCGACGCGACGATATGGTCGCCGGCTTGCGCGACTGTGAGTATCGCCACGATCTGCGCAGCTTGTCCGGAAGCGGCGGCAACCGCGCCAAGGCCGCCCTCGAGGCTGGCCATCTTCTCCTCGAACGCGGCGACGGTCGGGTTCGAGATCCGCGAATAAACATCGCCGTAGGTCCGCAGCGCATACAGATCGGCGGCTCTTTCTGCCGATTCGAAGACGTAGCTCGACGTCATCGTAATGGGCAGCGCACGCGAACCGCTCGTGCGGTCCGGCGGCGTGCCTGCGTGCAGCGCGCGGGTTCGAAATCCGAAAGTTCGATCGTGTGACATATCTCACCAGGGTTACCGCTTCGGCGCGCACGAACCTCCGGTTAGTGAACGGGGCGACACCAGAAGCGGAAGCATACGAGCACTTTGCGCGGACTGCCCGCGATTCGAGCCCGCTCTACGAGCATCTTGCCCAGCGGGTTGCGATCGACACCCAGCTCTTGGCGCTGACCGGGAATGTTCGCCCGCGGCATCTTCAGCCAAACCTGCTCTTCGCAGCCGTCCATTATCTCTTGCTCGAAGGGGCGCAGTCCGATCTCTCGCGTTCGTACACGACGATAAGCGGCGCGACGTCATTCGAACCCGACGTCTTCCGGCATTTCCGGATCTTCTGCATTGCGCATGCGGACGAAATCCGCGCCCTCACATCGACGCGCCGCGTGCAGACCAACGAAGTACGGCGTTGTGCTTCGCTCGTGCCGGCGTTCGCCAGCGCCGCGAACGTCCTCGGCACACAACGTGCCGCGTTTGTCGAGATCGGCGCCAGTGCGGGTCTCAATCTTCAATGGGACCGCTACCGTTGCGACTACGACCGCGATCTCGCGTGGGGCGATCCTTCGGCGCTCGTGCGCTTCGAATGCGAGTTGCGCGGCGGCAAGTACCCGGCCGTGCGCCCTTTGCCTGCGATCGTGCAGCGCTACGGCATCGACATCGACCCATTGGACGTCCGCAACGCCGAAGATGTCTTGTGGCTTAGGGCGTTGACGTGGCCTGAATGCACGGACCGGCTGGAGTTGCTGGAGCGCGCGATCGACGTGGCGAGAGCCGAGCCGCCCACCCTCATCGCGGGCGACGCCGCGGAGGTCTTTCCGGTGGTCGTCGAAAGCATCGCGCCCGATCTGGCCGTCATCGTCTACCACAGTTTCACGATGAACCAATTTGGAACCGAGCAACGCGAGATGCTCGAAGACGCGCTCTGCGAGCTCGGCGCGCGGCGCCCTCTAGCGCGTGTGGGATTCGAATGGCCGGTCGGCGCCGAATTCCCGGTCCTGTCGTTGACGAACTACTCTGCGGTTCAGATCGACCGCTCCATGCTCGCCATGTGTCATCCGCACAGCACGTGGATGCGTTGGGTGGCTTAGATCTTTGGACTAGACCGTGACGCGCATGACTTCGCGGAGCGTGGTCTCACCATCGATGAGGCGCTGCATGGCATCATCGCGCAGGTCGGTGAACCCTTGCGCATTGCAGTGATCGAGCAGTTGATTGGAATCCGCGCCCTTGGCGATGAGGCGGCGCAGGCCCTCATCCACCGGGAGTATTTCATGCACGGCCAGCCGGCCTTTGTAACCGGTGTCGTGGCAGTTGTCGCAACCGCGCCCGCGCCACAAGCTTGCCGGTGTGACGAGCGGCATCATCTCCGACAAGATGAGCGACTCTTCGGGCGGCAGCGCGTACTGCTCTTTGCATTCCTTGCAGATGCGGCGCACTAGCCGCTGTCCGACGATGCCGATGATCGACGACCCGATCATCGCAGGGTCGACGCCGATATCCACAAGCCGCGCGATGGCCTGGATCGCAGAGTTTGTGTGCAGCGTCGACAGGAGCAAGTGGCCCGTCAGCGCGGCCCGGATCGAGAGATCGGCGGTCTCGCGGTCGCGGATCTCGCCGACGTAGATGACGTCCGGGTCCTGGCGCAAGAGCGACCGCAGCACGCCGGCAAAGGTGAGCCCGCGTTTGACGTTGACCTCGACTTGGTTGACGCCCTGAACCCGGTATTCGACCGGATCTTCGACGGTCGTGATGTTGGTAGTTCCGTTGTTTATCTCTTGCAGGCACGCGAACAGGGTGGTGGACTTGCCGCTGCCGGTGGGTCCGCACGCTAAAATCATGCCGTACGGACGTTTGATCAACGGCGCGAACAGCGCGTAGTTGGAGTCGCTGAATCCGACCGATTTCAGATCCTTGACTTGCGGGCTCTTCTCCAGCAGCCGGATAACGATTTTTTCGCCGAATACCGTGGGCAGCGATGAGATCCGGAGATCGAACTCCTTGCGTTGAAAGCGGATGGACGCGCGGCCGTCTTGCGGCACGTGACGGACCGTGATATCCATGCGGCCCATGATCTTGATGCGCGACACGACCGCGGCGTACGCGTTCTTCGGCAATTGCCGCATTTCGTGAAGGACGCCGTCGAGCCTGAATCTGACGACGATGGCGTCGCCGAACGGTTCCAGGTGGATGTCGCTAGAACCGTCGTCGACCGCGCTGCGCAGCACCGAATCCACGAGGGTGACGATCGGCGTCGCATCGGAGAGCCGGCGCAGGGTTTCGAGGTCTTCGACATCTGCCCCATCGACGAATCCGCTCGATGCGGATTTGACCGAGGCAACGGTGTCGATGAGCTTATCGGCAGAGTGCAGCGTCGCCCCATGGTAGACGTTGTTGATCGCCGCTTCGATATCTTCGACCAATGCGAAGCGGACGTCGATGTCTTTTTTTGCGCGCAGCTGGATCAGATCGAGCGTGGGCAGATCGGCTGGATCGGCCATGGCCACGATTAGGGTGTCGCCCTTGCGCGAGATCGGGATGATATACTGACTCGTCGCGATGCCGACCGGAACTGCGTCGGCGGCGTTAGGGTCTGGGCGCGTGCGGCTGAGATCGATGTACGGCACGCCGTAGATCCCGGAAAGGAATTCATCGAGGTTGGCCTGCGCCACGATGCCGAAATCGACGAGAATCTCGCGCAGGCTTCTTGCAAGGTAGAGCCGGGCGTATAAGATGCGGTCGGTGTCGGCGGGGTTGAGCTTATGGGCTTGCTCGATGCGGCGGAGCAGTCGCAAATAATATGCGTGGTGCGCCGGACTGAGCGGTTGCGTACCGAGCGGTCCATCGTCGCCGGTGAGCGATGTGAGATTAGGCCGTTCGCCCGCGCCCGGCGCGTAGATCGCCTCGAGGAGCGCAAAGCGTTCGGTAGCTCCTAGATTGTTGAAGCGGATGCCGTAGACGTAGCCGCTGCCCGGGATCGCATCTTCCCAGACGGTCTCGACCGCCGCACGCACCACTTGACCGCCGGGAAGCGCGAGCTGCGCGTACCCCTTGATACCTGCGCCGAGTTTGTCATGCGTCGTCAGCTTCATGCCGCCCGCGCTGACGTCGCGTGCTTCGCCAGTGGCCACCTTGCCGTCGTCGCTGCGCAACACAACGGCAACGCGAACGCTCCCGCGCTGGAATTTGCGCTTGACGCGAACGGCTTCCGTGGTGGCGCGTTTCAAGAAACTTCTACTCCTCGCGAAGGCGCTGACTCTCTATTAATATCATCGGTTGGCGTTCGAGCAAAGGAAAGTCGCAGCCCTTCGGGAGCCCGGCCGAGGCCTAACCCGTCCCGTAAAACGCACTCCTGCGCTTGGAATTCGTTAGGCTGAGAGAGACCCCAACGCGTCCACAAGCTCCTTCACCGCGCTCGCGCTCTTCTGCAGCGCTGCCGACTCGTCTTGAGTGAGCTTCAGCTCGATGACCGCCTCGAGGCCCTTCGCGCCCAATTTGCACGGCACGCCGATGAATAGGTCGCGCAGGCCGTATTCGCCGTTCAAGTTCACGGCGCAGGGCAAGATCTTATGCTTGTCGCGCAAGATGGCATCGACCATCTCCGTGATGGCTCGCGCCGGCGCATAGTACGCGCTGCCCGTCTTGAGCAGGGCGACGATTTCTCCGCCGCCTTTTGCCGTGCGGTCCACGATACGCTCGATCGTCTTCGCGTCGAGGAGCTCCGTGATGGGCACACCCGCGACCGTGGAGTACCGCGGCAGGGGGACCATTTGGTCGCCATGCCCGCCGAGCACGGCACCGTATACATTGTCGACGCTGACGTTGAGCTCCATGGCGATGAACGTGGCAAAGCGCGCGGCATCCAGCACGCCGGCCATCCCGAGGATGCGCTCGCGTGGGAAGCCGCTCTTCTGGCGCGCCACTTCGCACATGGCATCGAGCGGATTCGTGACGATGATCAAAATGCAATTGGGCGAGAGCTTGATCGCGCTTTGCGTGGCGCTGCCGACGATCGCCGAATTCACCTTGAGCAGATCGTCGCGCGACATCCCTGGTTTGCGCGGAAGGCCTGCGGTGATGACGACGATGTCGGAATCCGCAGTCGCTTCGTAATCGTTGCTCCCGGTGATCCGCACGTCGGCGCCTTCGACGGGCAGCGACTCTTGGAGATCGAGCGCCTTGCCTTGCGGCACGCCTTCGACGACGTCGACCAGGACCACGTCCGCGAGCTCCTTCGCAGCTATCCAGTGTGCGGTGGTCGCTCCGACGTTTCCGGCGCCGACAATGGTCACTTTCTTGCGCATATCGCTCCTCTGAGTGCAGTTGCAATTTCACGTGTTTTACCGCAGACGCGCGAATGTGTCCTTGATTCCGGCCGTCAGCGATGCGGTGAATGTCGTACGCTAGTAGGGGCCGACTTTTATGGTCGGCCCCGCTTGCCCCGTCTTTTGGCGCTAGCCCACCTTCACAACAGTGTCTTCTTCATCATGAAGCCGCTGGTGGGATGCGCGCTGCCCTGCGGCGGCTCCATGGAAAATGCCACCACATCGCCTGCTTCTAACGGCATCGGCATTTCTAACATCGCGACTCCGGTCGGTAAGACGGGCGCACGATGGAATGTTCCCTTACGGATGATCCATACCTGATACTTCATGCCATGCGGTGCGGACGGAATGTTCGCGATGAGCGTGGCATTTTTCTTGTTCGGCGGCTGGACGAACATACAGTGCCAACGACGCGAGCCGGTGCCGCCGCTCATATCCCAGACCTTGCCGTGCGCCACATCCGCGACGACGCCGTGCACGTTTTTCGCATCCGCCGCGATCTCCGCGTAAGCCGCTCTTGCAAAGGCGAGTTGCTCTTGCGCCTTCGCCGCCTGCGCTTGCATTTCGGCCATGTGACCCGCCGCCGCGCTGCGCGCCTGCATCGTTCCCACTCCGAATCCGGCGGCGATCAGCAACAGGGCAGCGGCGGCGGCGCCCCAATAGCGCGACCACGACGATTTCTCTTGCCGCAAGGACCGCGGAAGATCGTCGCCCGCGCTTTGTGCGTTGCGCCGCAGCCGTGTCTCGGCTTTGAGTTCGCCGCCGGCCAGATCGAGAATGCGCCGTTTGAGGGAGGGCGACGGCTCGACGCTTTCGCACGAAAGCGGCAACACCCGCACCGTGCCCCGCATGTCGGCGACAATGGCGGCACACGCCGGGCATCCGGCGATATGGTCCTCGACCGTCCGTGCTTCATCGACCGTCACGGCATCCAAGGCATACGCGCCCGACAATTCGGCGATCGCATCGTGATCCATCATGCGCCGGTAACCCCCGCTTCCGGCTGCTCCAGCAATGCCTTGAGTTTTTGCAATCCCATGCGCATGCGGCCTTTGACCGTGCCGAGCGGAACGTTCATGAGGCCGGCGATCTCGACGTGGGTATAACCGGAGAAAAACGCGAGCTCGATGCTCTTGCGCTGATCCGTCGGCAATCGCGAAAGCGCGCCGCGCACGGCGTCGCCCGTGAGTCTGGACCACACGACTTGCCACGTGCCGGGTTGTTCGGATTCGCGGTCCTGCGCTTCATCGATCGGAAGCAGATTCGGCGTGTTGGCGTGCGAGCGCAGTTTGTCGATCGACCGGTGATGCACGATCGACATCAGCCATGTGCGCGCGCTCCCGCGTTCGCGCCGAAACGACTTGGCTTGGCGCCACACCGACAAAAATGCGTCTTGGACGACATCTTCTGCCGTGCCGCGATCGCCGAGGACGCGGTAGGCCATCGAAAAAGCAACTCGATGATAGCGGTCGTAGAGTGCGTCGAGCGCGCTCAATTCCCGGCCTGCCAGCGAGGTTATCAGGTCTTCGTCGGAACGTTCCGGGCGGTTCAATTAAGTGCGCCCCCTATCGTACTATCTACGCGCGGGCGTTGGCTTTGGATGTGCATAGCTAGCGCGTTGGCGATTCGCCTCAGTCGCTTCCTTTCACCGCTCGCCGGGATATCGCTCCCAAGCAGCGAACGTCGGGCGCGCAATAGTCGCTCGAGTGAGAGGACGACGATGCGCCGCTTTGCCGTTCTCGCAGTCGCGAGCGTAGTGTTCTCCTTGACCGCGAAGCCGGCCGGCGCAGACACGACGCCCCAACTCTCATCGGGTCCCGCTCCGAGTGCTACTCCCACTGCAGCGCCCGCGGCCGCGCTGCCAGATCCTTGTTCGAATATCAGCGCGTATGTCTCGCGACCTTCGGTCAGTAGCTCGGTGTGCGCCGTTAAATCGGGGCAAGTCGTGCTTGAAACCGGTTACTCGTCCACGACGACGACCGGCGCGGGGGCCAATTCCACAACCAATGTTCCGCAGTCGTTCGTCCATATAGGAATCGGGCCTCGGATCGAGATCGACCTGACGCCTCCGTCTGCCGAGATCATGAACAACGGCATCACTCGGACCCCGGGCACGAGCGACATCGGAGTCGGATTCAAAGCGGTGCTTGGCTATTCGTCGCGTGCGCTCTACGGTTTCGGCGTCTCGATGACGATGCCGACGGGGAATGCGGCGTTTACGAACGGTGCCGACACCTACGAGCTGATCCTCAACGGCGCGTACACGTTGACTAGTCAACTCTCGTTCTTCGGCACCGCGGGATTCGCTTCGCTCTACGGCACAGATGCCAATGGCAAGCCCGTGCGCTTCGGCTCGTTCGTTCCGTCAACGGGTGCCGCGTACTCGCTTCCGTCGAATTGGTATTTGTACGTCGAAGGCGCCAACCTCGGAAAGGCGTCGCCGAACGCCGGCAGCCGCGGCCTAGTCGACTATGGCATGCAAAAAGTCTGTGGGCGCGTGCAATTCGACGCTGAAGTCGGCAACGCGCTGAACGTGGTGAATGGGTCACGCTTCCACTACGTCGGGTTCGGCGCCAGCGCACTGTTCGGCAAGAACTGAATCAGATCTGGGGCGGTAGGATTCGAACCTACGGTAGGCAGATTCAAAGTCTGCTGCCTTACCAGCTTGGCTACGCCCCATCACGTGCGCAGAGCCGTATTCTGTCTAGGTTTGCCGTTTGGCCTTCATTGGCGGCCGATGACCGGCGCGACCACATCGCAGAAAACTAGCAGTCGAATACGCTCGACTCGAGTCACACCTCGCTTGGCAGCGCAACGCCGTCCTCGTTCGCCCACGGATCTCTGAGCGGGATTCGTGGCGCGCCTATTGGATAATCCGCGCGCGGATTGTTAGTCATCCATGCCCGTGCCTGCACCGTGAGATACTCGAAGCTTCCGAAAAAAGTATTCACCCCGCCGGTTCGCGTGGCGATCAGCGCTATGGCAGGTTCGAGCACGTCCCAGTGAGAGACGATAACCCTGCAAAACTGAGCGACGAAAGCCTTACGGTCGACGGCGCCCGCGCGATAGCATCTTCCCCAGGTCTCGAAGAGATTCAGAATGACGACCTCGGGATGCTCAGATCTGTCGAGCGGGCCCGACCGAAGTTCCTTCCGGAACGGCGGTTCTTTGAGGCATTCCGCGAGTTCAGATCGAACGAAATGAAATGCGTCGCGAAACTCCGCCCCCTCGTAGTCTTGTGCCAGACCTCGCATCCACTGGACTTGATTGCCACTGCGAAGATGCCGCAATTGTACGACCGCGATCACAGCTGTCGCCGCGATCACGATGAACGTGCCTATTTGCGATAAAGAGGCCACGCCATCGAGAGACATCACACCATCCTCCGTTGCCAGCGGATTCGCGTGGAGCACCGACCGCGCCTTGGGTCCTCGATCGGGCGACAGCGCCCGCGGGCATTAAAAAAAAGCGGCCGAGTGAACTCGACCGCTAGAGGGCAACTTTGAGGCTTCGTGCCGTTTTAGACCTTGGCCAAACGTCGTGCGCCAAGATATCGAGCCGAGTAGTAGTCTTCTGCGAGTTGGTCGACGCGCACGCCGTTAGAGGACGACGCGTGGACGAACCTTCCGTTGCCTAAGTAGATGCCGACGTGCGACGCGCCCAGCGCGTAGGTCTGGAAGAACACGAGATCGCCGGCCCGGAGATCTTGCGTCGAGACGTGCCGGCCCGATTCGTATTGCGCGTCCGCCGTGCGCGGCAAGTAGATGCCGTTTTTCGCGAACACCGCCCAGACGAATCCAGAGCAGTCCACGCCGCCGAACGAAGTGCCGCCCCAAACGTAGGGAACGCCGAGGTAGCGGAGCGCGGTGCCGGTGATGCGGGCATCGAAGGTGAGCGCTTGTTGCGCGAACTCAAACGATGCGACGACCGGTGGCGCGGAT